>JAATVT010000101.1 GCA_014523685.1 Nitrososphaerales archaeon TH5893 | reverse complement strand
GATAAGCGCGCATAATGAATGCAGTGGTGAAACATATGGCAAGAACTGCTATAACCAAAAGATGTCTTAACTCAAATTCGAATTTTCCTCTGCGCAACAGTACCTTGCTTCCACCTAGCATAGTTGTCAAATCTGATTCACTGCTTTTTTAAGGTACCGTATTTCCCACAACAGTTGTCAGCCACCAAGACTATGGGATGACAAATTCAAAAAAATGTTGATTTCTTATTTCATATAAATAAGTTAACGAGTTGCAAGCATATTCAAGCGTAGTTGTAACTAGAACTGCTTAGACTTGGCTTCGCAAACCGCATAAAGGAAGAAACAATGACCCACAATAAAAGAATGGGGGAATTAACGATGATATTCATCAATCGTTTAACGTACTACTTCTTGGATTTTCCCTTCTTAGCAGATTTTGCTTTTTTCTTTGCCGCCATTTTCAGCTATATAAAAAAACAGATCGTATATAAATTTTTTAAAATTGGGGCTAAATAATAGCTTTAAAATTAGTGATTTCCTACTCTTTCTCCAAAATTACAACTCTACACACCGTTACGAGAGTTTTGAATTTATCCGCATCTTCCTTTGAACCGACTATAGTACCATAGTGCATTGGTATTGCAACTTTACCTGGTTTGATAATTTCATTTGTTGCCCTTGCAGCTTCGTCTGCCGTCATTACATAGGTTCCGGAAACAGGTAACAGAGCGATATCTGGATTCAAACCCTCCATTTCCGGAATTATGTCTGTATCCCCTGCATGATATATTCGATGATTATCAATACTAATAACAAAACCAATCTTGTTGTCCTCTTTCGGATGAAATTTCTTATTAGTATTGTAGGCCCTAATTGCTTCAATAGTAATATCATTGACAACAGTTTTTTCTCCAGGCATTAATGCTATTATCTTATTTGATAAAAAATCCTGAAGCTTTTCTGAACACTCGTTAGCCGTGACGATTGTTGTGTTATTATTTGCAACACCCTTCAGGTCTTCACTGCTGAGGTGATCATAATGGTTGTGGGATATGAGGATTATATCAGCATCCTTCTTACCTTTATGCTTATTTGACAGTTGATAGGGGTCGATGTAAATTACCCTCGTGTCCTTGTTATCTGCGATTCGGAAGCCATCATGCCCTGTCCAATGGAACTCCAACTGATCATAGCCGAACATGATCTAGTTTATCATTTCAGCAATATTTAAAATATTGTTCCTCTGGAAGGGATTCTATTATCAATCTATTGTTGCTTAGACTGATTACCAAGATGTTATTTCTTCGCAGCGCGATTTTAAGATTCCTGTCTAATGTTGCCACTGCGCAGTTGGAAGTCTTTGCATATTCAAGTATCGATTCGTCGACCCGCCCATAGTTGGGAAGTTCTACAATTCTAAGTTTTGAATTCGCAATTTCAATCGAGGTCTTGGCGATCAGAGACCTTTTTGGACCTGCTCGCGCCTCAAGTTTCTTAAGTTCTCCAATCACAACATTTGGAACTAGAAAAGTGAGTTTGCCCAATTCCATCTCTATCTTTGCCATTCGCTTAAGTGGTGTTGAAGCCAGAACCATCAGGAAGCTTGTGTCGCATAGTACTTTCATTCTAGAATAAAGTCGCCACCGTATGTATAATCTTACTTTGAAGTTCGTTTCGATATATAAAACGCCCCCTCCTTGACACACCAAGGCTAACGTGCGATTCACATGGGACTAATGTTAGCCATAGACTCTTTATCAATTGAAATAAGAATAATAGCCGAATTGCTGCAGAGCACCGAATCCAACTAAGAGGTAACGCCTGCACCAATTAGCCTCCACCTATCCGAGATTCTTCTGCTAATTGCTACTCGGCTTCTGGGGAGTAGGCATAGTGGCTTTCTAAGTTTCACCTCTACTTTACTGTCTTTGGAGCTCGTTACGGCACCTAAAGCTGCCGCTGTTCCAACATTCAACCGAAGGGGTTCTTTGGTCTTGATGGGTTCAACTTTTACCATTTCTTGAGTACCCACCGCAGTATCGAAGAGTTGAACTTCAATACTAATTTCCTCGACGTCATCTGGCAAAGAATCGGGTTTACCAACCACGGAACCTATCAGCGAATCGCTCTTGATATAGGCTGGATCTAGTTTCGTACCAATAGCCACTAATCCGCCCGGTCGTACCCTTTCTACAAGTCCGGCTCCAGTACCCAAAGTAGATACTACTGAACGAATGGGTTCGTATTTGCCTCTCTTGTCATCCATAAAACCTGGTCTAATTTCGATCTCCTCCCCTACTGACAACTCGCCTTGAATTAAGGCACCACCAATAACTCCTCCCTTGACCTTTTCTAAAGGTAAACCGGGTTTGTTTATATCAAATGATCTCAATACGTGCATGATCGCAGCTTTATTCGTTGACCTGGATGGTGTTTTTATCGAGTTTTCTATGGCACCAATCAATGCATCGATGTTTAATTTGTGCTGGGCTGATATTGGAATAATAGGAGCATCTGAAGCTACGCTCCCTTTTACAAATTCGTTAATTTGGTCATAATTTTCTATTGCTTTCTCCGATTCTGTTAGGTCAACCTTATTCTGTACTATTACAATTTGCTTAATTCCAAGGACTTGTAAGGCAAGCAGATGTTCTCTAGTTTGAGGCTGAGGTACTTTCTCATTAGCCGCGATAACTAATATAGCACCATCCATCAATGCTCCTCCTGATAGCATATTTGCCATTAAACTTTCGTGTCCGGGAGAATCCACGAAACTGACGACACGTTGAAGTACACTTTCTTTACCACAGTTTGCACATTTTGGAGTGGAAGAATACCCCAACGGAATAGGACACTGAGAACATTTGTAAAATGCGGCGTCAGCATAGCCAACTTTTATAGTAATACCTCTTTTCAATTCTTCGCTATGACCACTTGTCCAGACACCTGTAATAGCTTCTACGAGAGTAGTTTTGCCATGATCGACATGGCCAGCTGTGCCGATGTTTATGTTAGGTTGGTATCCATATTCTTTCACGTACCAGTCAGGAAGAGTTTCTTTCCAATGCAATGAGAATGTTAAAATTCTTGGGAGATATTAACCTAATTGATTTTCAGTCTTCGCTAAATATTCATGATGCTATTTTGGTATTCACTTCTTGGCAGATTCTTTAGATACTGTGTTGTTAGGAGACTCCTCTCCTTTCTTTACTTGGTCCGTGGGTAAAATACCCTCAATTAGCGAACAGTTTAGTTGGTAAATTTCCTCGGTGATTAGATTGCCTCTTATCAGCTTCCTTACTCTTGCTCCTTCCAAATTGTTTTTCATTCCAACGCCCTTAGATAACAAGACATATTTTTTTACTCCACCGTGCACGTCCGCTCTCATGGGGGCCCCAGATTTGTCACTTCCACCAGTAATTTTCATTTTACCTGGATTAACACCTATAATAGAAGAATCTAATACGTCTCCAATCCGTGAACCAAGCAATGGCTGAGCCAAAATGTCCTTGATTTCTCTGGAACTGCTTTTCCCAGTCGGGTCAGATACTACCAACTTGAAATGTGCCAATGTCTTGACTATCCATCTTTACAAAATTTTCAACTCGTAATTAAATCTTCCTGCACCAAGAATAAATACCTCTAGTCTGGAGAATGTTATTATATTGGAGACGAGGTCCTCAGAAAATCCGAACGAAAAAAGGGTGGAATGCCTTAGGTGTGGGTTTGGTATGTTAAGCCTACAAGCATGTCATCTGCGATGTCTTAACTGTGGGGCCGAATTAACGTGCTCTGACAAGGGCAATTTCTGGTAAGCACCATTAGAATAGTTGCAGTCAATTAATGTGGACTATTGTATTTGGTTCCTATATTGTCATTTTCGACTAATTCATTGTTGTTGTCATTCTCAAACGAATTAATCAGCTCTTATCCCAGTCCATCTGAAGATCGTCTGCCATTTGTACCGCCTTTGATTTCATTATCTCAAGGTAATCTTCATATGAGGTGGTAAAACCGCAGACCCTACAATTGACTTGGGTCAAATTCTCATCAACTGTCGCCCGCTTGGTACAGTTGGGACATTTAGCCTCTATTTCTGTCATAGGATCAAAAACTGGTACGCAATTCAAACCTATTAAGAGTTGGTAGAATGTACGTAATTCCAGTAAAGATCATTAGATGCGGCGTTAACCATCACAACATCGCTAGGTCGCTCTCATATGACGTTTTGAATTCAGATTTAGACGTGGATCCAGCGCTGCAGGTTCTATTTGTCAAAAATGGATTTCTAAGCAAAAGCGATTCGGGTGACTTGGAAATGAGACGAGCAGTTACCAGGTTAGAGCAAAAAATTGTAGTACCTGAGTTATTTGAGGGTAACTCAGTCCTCCAGTTCAAATCTCGAGCGGTACGAGATTGATCCCCCAGACTCAAAATGCTAACAAGAGCGAATCAGGATCTACGGCAGAGGGTTGAGTTGATAATATTAAAGAAGGCCCGCATGCCTCAGCTTTTCCGGAATGTAGGTTTCTGCCAAGTACCTGAAGCCGTGCTTGAAAAATGCATCTAGCTCGCATTTTTCCTTTCTCTGTAAAAACAATGACAATTCTTTCTGCCACTTTTTGTCATTCAGCCATGGTTTCTTCTTCATATCGGTTGCTCTGGATATATCTTCCTCAGTTGCGGGCAATCGGGCTACTTCAGGTATATTATACTCGTAGATATCAGAAAACATCATTCCCAACACTTTCGCGTCAGGAGTTACCAGTCTATCGCTATCATAGCTAAGCGACTCGCTGCCAATCTTGTAACGTAAGGCGATCCCTAAACCCCATGGATCTGCATCAGTAAATATTACTACCGGCTTTTTCCAGACTTCATTTAGAGTCTTTACCATCATTCTAGTAGCGCGGTCAGGTTCTCCGGATCCAGTTAGCAATATGGCGTTATATTTTTGAATGAATCCTGACTTGCGGATATTATTGAGAACTGTATCTTTCTCTACAACCATGATGAAGTCTGCCTTGACATCAATTATTTCTAGATCGCGGATGTTGGTTGGGATCAGCTGCGAGGTTGCCCTGCTTCCAAGGCTGCAGTCTATAACGTCGCCGCCGACTCGCAAGGTGATTGGACCCGAAATCATTCCCTTGGGTTTGGATGTCACGGAGAATTCCTCCCGGGGAACTCCAGTCAGCAATTCAACTGCCTTGATCGCATCATCAGAATTTTCTTGACTATTCCAGAACTTTTGCTTTATTTTATCGTCCCCGACTGTACTTAGAGTAGCGTAGTACATGCCTCTTATTGTGCTCTCCATTTCCTCATCAAGCAACTTTCTTACTGCATTAGCCATGACAAGATATTGCGAAAATGTTGGAATTTTCTTGATGCTATCAGGGCTAACTTGAACTTTCTTACTCCCAATTGTTAACATCCTTTTTTCTTCAGACCAGATTGTGTTATCGTATCCGATTTTCGGGACGTCCAAGACAGGCATCCTTTCAACTGTAATATTCTTGCTGATATCTTTCATAACCAGTTTGATTTTCTTAATAACTTCTTGATGACGTTCATCTATCGCCGGCATCTTCCTACCTTCTCCCGGGCTCTCTCGGTCTCCTAAATTTATCGAATTTGTCCAGCGTTATTTGATTGTCTATCTCTTTCTTTTTTCTTTTCTTATTCTTGATTCTAGTAGTATGTCGCAAATTTTCTGGCTGATTGTCTTTACTTGGGGCTAGAATAGATGTCTTTTTTTTTGTTCGAAGGGCTGATGTATTGGATCGAAGGTATTTGTCCTCATCCCCCAAAGCTTTTTCCCCATACATATTAGGGGATGCTGTTTTTGATGGAGCCAATGTATCCTTTCCAACCTCCTGCTGGATCCTATCTTCGGTAATAGTGTCCTCAATGTAGTTCGGTTTAGTTGGTAGCGATTCACCTTTGACATGTCTTTCAGCTAATTTATTGAACAACTCATAAAGTCTCTTTGCATCAATATCAATCGATTCTGAAATTGCCTCAATTATGAATGGTATATAGTGGCGATATAAACGGAGGCGATTCTCAGCATCCTTGACACGAAGCTCTTTTCGTATTTGGGCGCTTACCTTCCTATATAGATCTGCTAAACATGACTTCATGTATTTTTTCAATTCGCCTTCTGCAGCGATACTTTCTTTGCCTGCTGTTTTATACGGAATTTTAGTTGAGCAAATGTGGAAAAAAATATGAATAGGAAGCATTTCGACTGCTCGATCAGATTTGGTATCAGCTGTCGAAAACTGCTCTTTTACTTCTTTTTTTGATATTCCCATTCTATTTATCTCCACTTCAGAGACTACCTCTCTTGCCACATCAGAACCCTCATCGTAAAGCAAGGGAATCTTGTTTGCAAATCTGTACAGCTTAAATGAGCCGATATCACCACCATATGCAATCCCGCACTCCACTACTGTTGGTCTATTGTTAATTACACATGTTCTTGAAGAATACGCCGTGAGGGAAGGTTTTAGCACTTTGACGGTAAGATGTGGTTGGTCTTGAGGAAGCGAGCCTCGTACGTCTTTGTTCATTGTGATAGCATATTCAGAGGTCATACCAGCTGTCAAAATTTGTTCTCCTATTGGGCTCAGATGGTCTGTGTTTGGACTTTGAAACTTGGTGTGTTTGCAGACGTTGACAATTTTTATAAGTTCATGCTCATTGTACAGGTTTGCCGCCTTAAGATCTACCCCTGCTCTCCCGATAATTTCCTTTGCCTTTTCTCCGGAAATCTTTTGGAAGGCCGAACATAGAAGACCATGGATGGTTGTTTTTTGATTCATATAATTCATAACTGCTTTCTTGAGGGTCTTTAGATCCATGTCAGAAGGATGTGGCAGGACTTCTTTTGCAGGTTCGGGGATAGCATTTGTCCGCCTATCGAAAACAACCCTGCCATCATCGGTCTCAAATACTAGGACTGAATATGGATTAACAACACTCGTCTGGCTGATATACTCATAAATTCGGCTCTTAGTTATTGGAGACAATCTCGCGCGTAATATTGCCTCAATTCTAAATCCAGAAGGATGCTTAATCCGACCGTCTGGGGGTTTCAATGCATTTTTGGCCATGACAATTGGCTTGTTGGTATTGATATCTGTTCTGAGATCAAAGTAATGTTCGGCTCTATCTTCACTTGATTTACTCCACACTCTAAGGGGATGATCCGTATCCTTTGTTGAGAACGCAGCTATCATCTTGAGACCGACGCCAAAAAGACCTCTCTGTTGTTTTTCGACATATTTCCCGGATGTAAGAAATGAGCACACCGCAACAGGCACTTTGTCAGCTGGGATTCCTATCCCATTATCCTCGCAAGAGATTAGCCAAAGATCGTTTAGTGGGTCAACCAATTTTAAGGACAAAGTAATGTCAGGCAGAATGTGATGAATCTCACATGAATCAAGAGAATTTTCAATTAATTCTCTAACCGCCATATATAAAATACGTTCTCCAGTAAATCCGGCAAGTGCTGAGTTGTCAACAAAGAATTCTGACTCTGCCTTTTTATCGTATCTGATTCTGCCCATATTATTAATCGAAGAGCTAGTTCTAGGCGAGGTAACATTCTCTACTTGGGTTGATGCCACTTCGATACTATGCTTCGGCTTCAATCAGTCCTAATTGATTCGTAGTCTCCATTTAACTTTTTACAGGGTTGAATTTAACTTTCAAGGATAATTTTTTTGACTAGAAGGACATAGGTAGGTTGCTTTTATTAGTACGCGAAGATTTAGAGGGTATCTCTGGTTGGAATCATTTAAAATAGACATGAAAATGATTAATATCTCTATAAGTAAAACATAATATGGGCCACTTGTAAGCCCATCTGCTGTGGATGGACTTAGAACGGAGACTAGAGCTAATAAGCAGGGATCCCACTGAAGAGATTGTAGTAAAGGATGAACTAATATCTCTATTAAAGGAAACCAAAATCCCTAAACACTATATTGGTATCGAAATTTCAGGACTCTTGCATTTGGGAAGTTTAGTTCTCACAGGTTTCAAGATAAATGATTTCTTAGAGGCTCAGATTGACGCCAGCGTCTTCCTAGCAGATTGGCATACATACATTAATGATAAGCTTGGGGGCAATTGGCTTAAGATTTCTGAACTCTCTAATTATTACTCCGACGCATTTAGGTTCTTCTGTCCAGGGGTCCGTCTTGAGACCGGAAGTGATCTGTACAAAGATAACACAGATTATTGGAAGAACTTGGTCCAATTTACAAAACATCTAACACTATCCAGAATAATTCGCTCCGTAACTATAATGGGTAGATCCGAAAAAGATACACTTGATTTTTCAAAGCTCCTATATCCACCTATGCAGTGCGTGGATATCGAAGAAATGGATCTTGATATTGTGCACGCAGGTATGGATCAACGGAAGGTTCACATGTTGGCCCGTGAGATATTCCCTAAGATGGGTTGGAAGGTTCCTGTATCCGTGCATCATCATTTATTGCCGGGCTTGGGTGAGCCGCAGGCGACTGGATCATCTTATCATGCTATTGCTAATGCGAAAGTCCTAAGTAAAATGAGCAAGAGTAACCCTGCGAGCGGAATTTTGATCCACGATGACGAAAAAAAGATACATGACAAAATAATGAAAGCGTACTGTCCCCTAGGAATTGTAAATGGGAATCCTGTGCTTGAGTTAGTCAGGTACATTATTTTTCACCAATTTCCTGAGTTTGTCGTGGAGCGACCTTCGAAATGGGGAGGGAATTTGGCATACTATGACTATCATGAGCTGGAAATGGGCTTTATCGAAAAAAAAATACACCCAGCTGATTTAAAGAAGGCAACCGCCTTTTACATAAATAAGATTGTCGACCCCGTACGAAAACACTTCGAGGGGAAAGTACCTCAGACAATTGAATAACTATTTGACACATGCTCTAGACCATGCTGTCTCGTGACATATCAAAAGTATAAAGTAACTTTGCCAAACTAAAAATAAAATCTGATGTATTTTCGCTATACAGACTATATAGTTTATTGCTTGAAGATTCACTTGATTTTAAGAATAAGGTGTCTATGAAGCTCAGGGCGATCAATCTTCCAATACCACTTTGACTAGGTGCAACCAAATACCGTTCCTAGTAGGTGGAACATGACTGATTCACTAAAGTGGCATAGAAGAGGTCTCCTTTACGAGTTGATATTTCGACCTGTATCCTCGTGGGTTTATCATCATTCCCCTGAAGTTGAACGTAGAAGAATTTCCCACTATTACAGTAGTAATCATCCCTAGCATGTCTGGGTGTTCCAGCATCTTATCTAGGGTAGTAATTAATATTGACTGGCTTTCCCTATATGCTCCCTTAACTATTGCGACAGGCGTTCCGGGTTTTTGGTATTTGAGGAAAATATCTCGAGCATCTCTCAGCTGATGAACGCGTTTCTTACTTGATGGATTATAGATTACGGTAACATAATCCCCTGATGCTGCAGCCTCGACACGCTTCATTATTATTTCCCATGGCACTAGAAGGTCGCTCATGCTGACAACTGCAAAATCAGTCATTAAGGGTGAACCTATTAGAGCTGCGCATGAGTTAAGAGATGAAACCCCAGGAATACATTCGACATCAATGCCTACTTGCCGGTCCCAGTCTTTTTCAGCCAAGATCTCATAAATTAAGCCTATCATCCCGTATATGCCCGGGTCACCAGAGGATACCAATGAAACAATCTTCCCGCTCTCCGCGAGCTCTATTGCTTGGTTGGCTCGGTCCACCTCTTGGGTCATAGGGTATCTATACACCTCTTTGCCGATGATAATGTCTTCAATTAAAGAAACATACGTATCATATCCTATGATTACTTCGCTTTCCTGTATTGCCTGTTTGGCCCTGAATGTCATATGGTCGTGGTCGCCTGGGCCAATTCCGACTACATATAACATGCCCTTCTCTTTTTCCATCTAAAAATCAAGACATGAGAGGATGCAATTTATCTTTTTCCATCTTTGTATTTTCGCTGGATTATTCATTTCAATATTTTTCATTGACATGAGACGCGCGACCAAGACCTTCATATATTCTCCATCTTTTAGATCGCTGTATAGCATTTGGTCTAAACAAGATGATACAAGCCCCCTAGTCGATTGGTCTTGTTAGCATATCCTGTTCAAATTCGGGGTTTACAGGAGAAAATATTCGGTTCTTAAGTTAAATTCATGCGTCACAGTCTGGTTCGGGTTTTCCCAGATCGAATTCCCTATGCAGGGCCCTTACTGCTGTCTCACAATCATTATCACTAACTACAAAAGCTAAATTAAGTTGAGATGAGCCTTGTGCAATCATTATGACGTTCACATTCTCACGTGCTACAGCACTGAAAACTCTGGCAGCTACACCTTGAATCCCGCGCATACCAGAGCCTACGACGGCAATGACAGATACATTACTATTAACCTCGACTTTTCTAATGACTCTTCCCAATAAACTGAGTTCAAGAATACTCACAGCTTTTTCTATGTCATTTTTCCTTAAAACCATCGAGATACTAGATTCTGAAGGACTCTGTGAAATCATAATAATGTTAATGTCTTTTTTAGCCAGTACGTCGAAAATTTTGGCGGCGGTTCCTGGCGCATTGGCCATTGCGGTGCCTCCAACATCGATCAAGCCTGTTTGCCTTATAGCGCTAACCGATTTGACGATTTTCTTAGATCTGTCACTTGGATTCTGCGAAATCATTGTGCCTAGATTTGAAGGATTCATGGTGTTTCGTATTCTCACTGGGATTCCTATCTCTATTACGGGTTCAAGCGCTCGAGGATGCATATATTTCGCACCGAACAGAGCCATTTCCATTGCTTCACTAAAGGAAATCTCCTTTAGCACCTGGGCATCATTGGCAATCTTCGGATCTGCAGTCATCAACCCATCTACATCAGTCCAAAGCCATGTTTCGTCTGCATTAATACTCGCAGCTATAATGGTCGCCGTATAGTCAGATCCGCCTCGACCCAAAGTAGTAACGTTGTCATTTTGATCGGATCCAATAAACCCAGTGATTACTGGGATCTTCTTCGTCTCCAATAGTCGTTCAATCCGATGGCGAACCCTTAACCTTGTCGTGTCCATTAACGGCTTGGCAGTTCCAAAATTTGAATCAGTTACGATGCCTACTTCTTTGCCAGTTAAGCATTCGGTGGACTCTCCCTTGTCCTGTAAAGCAAAAGAGACAAGAGATGCGGACAATCTTTCACCAAATGATAACAGGTAGTCGAGAGATTTGGGAGTAACGTCCCTCAGTATCACTATACCCCCAAGGACTTCTTTGAGCTCCCCCAGGATATCGGTAATTTTTTCCTCAGCTAGATCATGGAGTTTCTTGCTATGGATACAGTCCTCGATTATCTTTATATGAATCCTGCGTAGGTTTACTAAGAAGTCTTGTATAGAAACATTTTCATGCTTATTTATTGAATCAGTCAAATTCAGTAAGGAATCGGTCACCCCTCGAACTGCGGAGACAACAACGACGATTTCATACCCGTTATCCCTTTTGTAATTGGTTACAAGTTCAGATACATTTATCAGATTTTGACAAGAATCCACTCCTGTTCCACCAAACTTCATTACGACCCGCATATCAATCCCAAGATCTTCCTAGTTTCCTCATCCAGAGATATTGTGTATTAAGGTCATCTAATCCTGAACTCTGGGCGCCAGGTAAAAATGGATCCTTCCAATATTGGCAACTCTGAATTCAAGGCGTAGCGGCATCTTGCTTGAATACTCAGCAGCTATAGACGATCCCACAGCTCCTATCGCCTTAGTTATTTTGGACAGATAATCCAAGCTGTAGGTGGCGGTACTTACTTCTTTAACGTTTAGGTCCTCAAGACCCTCGCTTCCAGACTCTAAGACTATTTCGGCTTCGCCTGAATCACCTTTTCCCGAGAATTCCACTCTGTTGGAGTCGGTGTGAAGAGAAATATATTCAGAAACAACTTGAATGTCGGAGAGGATCTTGTCAAAAGCACCTCCAGTCAATACAATTTTAGAATTGAAACTTAATTTTGGCAGAGGCGTGGAAGATGAGGAACTTTCGATAAGTCTCATCTTGTATTCTCTCTTATACCCATTAGAAAGTTTTATAGTCAACTTGCTGTCATCGGTAACACCTATTTCTACACCGTCTTTCTTGTCGCCTCTCTTTATCAATTTGGAAAATTCATCAACCCTAACACCAAATTTTACGGAGGAATCACATTCGTAAGAAGCAAATGTTGAATTGGGCCATTGAATATCTATGAGTGCAACATGTGATGGGTCCATTCCCCTAAATGATATACCCTCAACAGTTGCTTCGAATGTTGCCTCATCTACCAAAGTAGAGATTGCGGATGTGACTGCTTTCCATTCCTCAGGTGACTTTGTTCTAGCAATAAATACCAACGCTAATCCAGGGATACGCTAGTAGCATGAGAACTTTAAACATTGCGATACCTTACTGCTTATTGCACAGTCCATCTCGAAGACGTCTGTTTAGGTTAGCGGGGCAATATTGAGG
>JAATVT010000100.1 GCA_014523685.1 Nitrososphaerales archaeon TH5893 | reverse complement strand
TGCAAAAGATGTTTGCTCAGGTCCAGCAATTGGACTCAATTTTGGCGATTGGATTCCGTACTCCGTTGCCCAATGATAGATACAAACGCTCTTTTTGGCACTGTCCGTATGTTTTTCAGGGCCTAGATAATTTATGACAGTAGCCTTGCCATTTACACTAATCTCGGAATCCGGTAAGGGTTTGGTATGTTTACCAGGTCACGGTAACGTATGCGTTACCTCTGGAAGTAACGCCAATGGTCCCTTTATTGGTAACTGGAGTTAGTACGACAGTATTTTAATCTAACGAGTGTCGAAATCTTGAATATTATCAATATCGAAATAGGAAATTCCACACTTGAAGGTAAAGAGATACCCGTTGATTCTTCCAATGGGTATTAATCAATTGATACGGGGATTAATGGTTCATTTCTTGGAATAATTTCTGCACATTTCTACAACTCGTTTCGCTAATCTTTGATCACCCCCAAAATGAAGGTGCATATAAGAGGCAAGGCAATTGTAGATAATTACACCATCCTTATTATTGGATATTCCATTACCCCTTCTTAAGGAATATGCAAATCTGATATCCTTACCTATATTATGAATTCTAGAATAGTGAAATTCATGACCTCTAACTTTTCTTATGTTTCTAAAGAAATTCCCACTATTTTCTGCTTCAGTATAATTCAATGTAGGTCTATCGTTCATATCAGTATCCCCATCCACCAAACCTATCATCTTCCTTGTGTCCTTCTTGCCCTTCCGATACACCGTGATAGTCTTGGTTAAATACATTAGACCACCACATTCTGCGTAGATAGGCATCCCATTTTCAGCCTCTCTCAAAATTGATTTCTTGATGTAGTAATTTTTTGCCAGATGATCTGCCAAAATTTCAGGAAAACCGCCTCCTAAAATTAATCCTGAAATTCCGTCTGGAAGTTTTTTGTCATTTACTGGACTGAAGTCTACGATTTCGGCATTATTCAACTCCAGAGTTTCAATGGTGTCTGGATAATAAAAGTTGAATGACTCATCCCTTGCAATTGCAATTTTAATATCTGGTTTGCTGTGCTTTGGTGATGATAATGGAACTGCAACCTTTCTGGTCACATGAAGATTTCGTAATCCTTTCAGACAAAGATTTTTGGAAATTAGTCGTGACATCGGGACGATTCTATTAACACTGGACCTACTAGATTTCAAAACCGGAATTAGACCGAGGTGTCGTTCCTTTAATACGAGACCCTTATTCCTAAAAATTACTCCTATGATCGGAATGTTGATCTTATCCTTCATAGCTTCTTTAATAGTATTGAGGTGCTTTAGACTCGCAACATTATTTAGAACAATTCCCATTACGTCAAGTCTCTTATCGAAATTCAAGAATCCGTACACGAGAGCGGCAATCGAACCGCCTGCTCTGCTTGCATCGACAACTAAGATGATAGGAGAGTTGAGAATCCTTGCCACGTGGGCAGTGCTTCCGAAGTCGGATTTTCCAAATACGCCATCAAACACTCCCATGACGCCCTCTATGACCGCGATGTCAGCACGTGATGAAGTTCTGTTGAACTTATTTAATACTCCTCTTTCCCCCATCATCCAAATATCCAAATTATACGATTGTCTCTTGCATATGACAGCATGATACGTCGGGTCGATAAAATCTGGACCTACTTTGAATGGCTGAACATGAAAACCCTTGCTTTCGAAGTAGTACATGATCGATGTGGAAACAAGTGTCTTACCCACTCCGCTAGTCACTCCGGCCACTATAAGTCTAGGTACATTTGTCTCGTCCTGAAGTTGCTTCACTGGTGGTATGATGTGGGTCGGTCGATGATTTGAGTTCTTCTAATTTAGACGCTACGATTTTACATGATTCCCTCAAGGGCATTATACATCTACTGGAGTAAGCTCTTGTCTATTGTTTGTCCCGCTATCGTTGACCAAAGCTTGATAAGTGCTGGGATTTGATCCGATTATCAGCTACTGAAGTGACGCGTACTGAGTCGCCCAACGGTTTTTCAACTTATGAATGCTCCCGGAGACATCCACCACAATAAGTCCTGGCTGCAAGAAGGATAATGAAACTAGTATCTCGTCAAGATTCTCAGTTCTACAACTGATTATTATTAGATGGTTATGTTCTTTCTTGGCTAGTTTGATGTACGAAACCTGGCTGGAAACGTATCCAAAGAGCTCAGAATTTCTGTCTAAAATCGACTGAAATATTGACCTATGATCAGGGTTTAACAAAGACCCGCAATAAATGCCAATGTACCGTCTCTTGTATCTTCTATTAAGCATGAGAGAGCCTTGGCCTATCTTGTAGTCCTAGCCATTCTTCTAGGTCTTCCCAGTAAGTTCGAGGTGGTATTTTACAAAATTTCATTATAGATTCAAAGCATTGTGCGGATACCATTTCCCATACGGAGTTAGCCCCGCTTGACAAGATGAATTGGCAGCCGGATCGTTTTGAAAATCTATAGAGGTCTGTTATCTCTCTAAACCACTTGCCAACTTTGGATCCCTCTTGATATCGAATATCGGATATGAGGACCTCTAACGCGATCCTTGACCGGTACTTCCCTTTTCTGATGAATGATTTTAATTTTTCGAAATCTTTTACAACTACCAAATTTGGTTGAAATGATGATGAAATCAACTGTTCTAGATCGTTGGCGACTACCAGGTAACGGTAATCTGTTGTTGTAGAAGGCCTTTGATTAACCCTGTAGATTATGCCCTTGTCATTTTGTTCTAGGTATGGACATCCTATCACATCGATATTAAGAAGCTTAGCCATTTTTCTGACTTTCAACATATTACTATCCCTGATGCACAGGTCTATTTTCTTGAACTTAGAGTCCTGTCTGCTATTATTCGAAATTCCGGTTACCATTAAATCTCATAACACGCTTAAACTTAACTCTAATACTGTCTGATTCTGACAGAGATATCCTCCCTTGACAGATCCTTTGTTTGTCCAATCTTAGAAATAGGTTTCCTTTTTCGTCAATCAAAGAGTGGGAGGAATTGGAAAATTGATCCCTTTCAACCGAACTCAAAGATGATAGTATTTTTTGGGCTAATCTGTTCGCTTCGTCACTTTCGAGATTTCCAGTTAATAACGAAATCCTATTTCTCCAATGACCAGTTGATTCCATATGCCTGAATATATCGGTGTCAATCGAGAGAATACTACCTATGGCATCGAGAATCTTGTTTTCGTCTTCAGTGGCATGAATTATTATACTTACGTCAGCAGCAGAAAACGGATGAGCCTTCTCTAAATCCATGAATTCTTTGTATATATTGGGCTACTTATTCATCTGTGCTCTGAGCCGATCGATTTTCCTGTGTCTCTGAATCATTACCAGAATCCTCTTGTTCCGAGCTAATTTCCATTGGTTCAATTGCTTTGGCTCCCTGTATGGCCTTGGATTGTGGTGTCGATATCAATTTTGTTTTTCGAATTCCTATGTGTCTTAGTGGGGCAACTTTCTTAGTTTCACCTAACAAGTCTGCTCCCATCTTTCCCATGGTAGCCTCCTGAACAAATTGGTCTATGGTCAACTGAGGTATTTTTCGAGCAAGCACCTTATGAGCGAGTATCCTAACCTCATGCCTCTTCGAAGAATTAATTCTTTTTTGACTAAATGCAACCATCACGACTCTAAAAGTGTATCCATCAGAGGTGGTATAATCATGAGTATAGCTTATCATCGAGCTTCCCCTTCTTACTAGGCTTCTCAAGAATTCTTTTGCGTATTCGTGGCCTTTAAAAATCGTATTTGCTATTCCGTCGTGTATGCTTTCAATTTGTACGAATACTTTGGTTTGATGCTGAGTAGGATCCTGTCTTAGTATATCAAACATAGTGTTCTCAATAATTCTTCCCTTGCAGGATTCAACTGCAGTAATAGGAATGTAATTAAGAGGTCCAGATGCAAATGCAGAGGGCGAATTCACAACAACCCATTGCTTGTCACGCCACTTATCCCTAACTCTGCCGCCTTTCTTGGCTCCCTTTACCATAGAATTCCAAATATTTTCCCAAAATATAAGTTGTACTGTCCGACAAGCTGAGCGCGACGGAAGATGGATTAGCTTAAAGTAGACTATTTTTATTCTGAGAGGGTTCATATTTCTTTACAATGTCTGACAGCGCCATTCTTCTTCCACCGACCACTTTTATGTCAATCTGTATTTTCCCATCTAGTATGTTGATTATATTGTATGTGTCGTCAAATACTCCTCTGTATCTCCACGAAGTGGCAGTACCGGCGTATGCTATCCTCAATGTCCCCAAGTTCCATAACCATGGTCGATGCTTGTGACCACACAAAACCAGATCTACCTTTGATTCAAGGCATGTTCTCAACGTATCACCCGCGTCAAGGATACCAACCACGTTAGCATACCCTGTGTCCGGAATTGCTATTAGATGGTGATGCATCACAACGATCTTAGTTTTCTTTTCATGTTTGTTAAGGATGTTCTCCATCCAAACGTTTTGTCTGTGTCCAACCTCGCCTTCATCCCTGTCCGGTCTAGCTGTACCTAATGTTAGTATAACGAGATTTTCAAACTCATAAACCGGCTTAGAAAAAGGAAAGAATTTTTTGAAAAGTAAATACCCTGTGTGACGATAGTCGTGGTTCCCTGGAAGGGCAATTAAATTGGGGCAGTTTAGTCTGTGAATCAGGGAACGTGCATGTTGGAATTGGAAAATGAGGCCATCATCAGTCAGGTCTCCGGAAATGATTATGACATCAGGTGATAATCCGTTAACCTCTTTTACTATGATTTCAAATGCCTCCTCTTTAAAAAGTCCACCCACATGTAAGTCTGACAATTGAACTATCTTCATATTCAAACTATATCATGCAGTTCAATATATTCATAGGAGAATTCAATGGATTAAATAGATATGAATTTCCTTGAAATTGGTGAAGTCAAAAGAAGAAGTATATTTAGAATTTCACCATCGTCTTTATCATCGAGAAGAAATCCCAATTATGACCTAATTATTGTGAACTAATGATGAGACGTATGAATGAATTGCGATACACTAATCCCGCATTCAATGTGAAACAGTCGTTCTAAGAACTTGAAATCGCGACAAAGATTAATTCAGGGTATAGGTTGACGTACCCCCATCCTCCATTGATCAAGGGGTTGAAGTTATCTATGATGGTTGTAGATACGCTTGATTGTTTAATATGTTATCATCACTAAGTATCTATTTCGCGCACAGTAATCCTCTAAATGATCTGTATTAAAAATAGTATTCGTAATCGAACAATAGATGTGAATATGTTATTGTCGTTTCGTGTTTCATATCTTCGAAACTTAATTATTCGACCCTTCTATGTATACAGACTTTAATTCTGTCAGAAGTAAGCATTGAATTGTGAGAGGTCTTGCATAACTACTGGATCAAAAGGATATATGATGTGACAACTACAGAACCTTTATTTAAAGGGAAAGTAGGATGTCATAGGCAGAAGGAACTTGGGCGATCTTAGAAAGGATTATGTCTTAGAAAAATTTGTGATATTACCTGACTCTCCAGAACGGCAAGCTAATTATGATCCTTCAGATGAAAAATGTCCGTACTGTCCGGGAAATGAATCTATGACTGGACCCTCTCTAATTTCTCTCGTTTCCAAAGATGGGATGCTTCAAAGGTTGTCCGATAGCGAAGGAAATATAGTAGAAGGTTGGTGCGTCAGGGTGTTTCAGAGTCATTCACCTGCAGTTACTACAATCTCACAGAACAGGTATACTGATAAGCCTTTATACAGCGAACCTGCGTACGGCTATCATCAAGTAGTGGTTGCTTCTCCTGAACACAGACAGGATTTGTCAAAAATGTCCGTGGAACAGTGGGAAAACGTCCTTTTGGTAATTCAAGAACGAGTCAGATGGCTGTACACTCAGAAAAGTGTCACGTATGTATCGATATATGTAGATAGTGGTAAAGAAGCTGGGACTGCCGTCGACCATGCACATCTAAATATTGTTACTTTTTCTACCATACCTCCTACGATTGAGCTCGAGGCAGAGGGTTCACATAGGTATGTTAACGAGAACGGCAATTGTCCTGCATGTAACATAATTTCCGTCGAACTCAGCGGTCCCCGCCAGATACTCGCAACGGATAACTTTCTAGCATTTTCTCCTTGGGCACCGACTTATCCGTATGAGTTTTGGATTTATCCTAAAAGGCACACTACAACCTTCTCAAAGATCCCGCAGAAGGAGATTAGCGACCTTGCTTTGATGCTGAGAGCAACTATTGGAGGAATGTCCAAAGGCCTTGATGCGCCGCCGTATAATTTGGTCTTTCATCTATCCCCAGAAAAGAAAAATAGCCGCCAAATCCACTGGCATATTGAAGTATATCCCCAAACAAACAAATGGTCAGGACTTCAGAGGGGATTTGGAATATTTGTCAATACCGTCTCTCCGGAAACGTCAGCGGAAGTACTTGGATCGGCATGTAGAAAAGAGCTGGCAGGTCTTGTAGGCATAATTTGAAATCTACGACATGCCAAACCTGGTTAAATCTGTGGTAATGCAGAATGGTAACTCTGGAGACGTGGGTTGCTCTTGGCTCTTTAGCTATGTCTGGGATGTTTGTTGCATTGATGTTTTCCTTTTACATCTTTCTTGTAGGTCCGGAAGGCAGAGGTCCTGATGTCACTGCTGATCCTGGCGCTCTGCTTATTCAAACAATATCGATCTCGGGCGCCCCTTCGTTGATTTTGGCAGGCACAGTACTGGGTATATCACGGGGGCCCGTCAGCAGGAATGCTGGTCTTGTTCTCATTATTACTGGAGCAGTCATTATGATAGGAATGCTGATGCTCGTTAGTACCACCCTTCCTCGTATAGATCAGCAATACTATATTTTTGGAATCGATTATGTACCCTTTATTTTTGTAATAGCGGGGATAGGAGTTATCGGTTGTGGTCTTACGACTATCAAAAAGAAAGCAAGGCCAAGGAATATGGGCTCCCAGTACGATTAGACAACCTTTTTCACATGGAGTTGTCTGCACTTCACCAGTTGCTAGATTATCTTAGATATATCTACTCAAAAGCAAATTTTCAAGTTCATATCTTTCCTAATTTCTTAACGTATTTCTTGTATGCATCGAGATAAGTTTTCTTATCCCCAATATCTATGAATCCAGAATCTGTTTTGAAACCTCTTACCATTTTTTCTTGTTCTAGAGCCTTCCTAACTGCATCGTCCATCCCGTATGCAGCAGACCTAGGTATTAACTTCAAAAACGCAGGCTCCATTACATAACATCCGATATTTATTAATCCTGAAACTTCAGGTTTTTCTGTCCACTTTGAAACGGTTTCATTATCTCCATTCATTTCAATAAAACCATATTTAAGATTGGTCTTGTACGGCACTAAGGCCATTGTAAGGAAGGCATTTGATTGTCTATGTTCTAATATCATATTGTTCAGAGCGAATTCATAGACTGAATCACCATATACGCAGACAAAGGTTTCATCCAACATATTTTCGGCTGTTTTTAACTGTCCTGCTGTTGCAAGTGGTCTATCTGCCCTGGCGTATTCAATCTTGATTCCAAATCTTCCTCCGTCTTCAAAATAGTCTTCTATACTTCTGTGGAGATAACTTACACAAAGAATAATGTGGTCTATTCTTCCATCCATTGGTCCCTTACTTGTGGTATTTTTCAGCCAGTCCACAATGTGTTCCAAAAGAGGCTTATTGCCTAATGGTAACATTGGCTTGGGGATAAAGAACGTGTATGGCTGTAATCTGGTTCCAAGACCACCGGCAAGGATTATTGCCTTCATTCATTTTCACCTTTTTTCGAGAATGGAAAAACTTGTAACATCGACACAGCTCTACTGAATCTCATGGATATTCCCCAAGTATTAATTTCAATTTTTTGATTACATCAAATGGTTCGTAGCCAAATATCATTGTCATCGCTTCTTTTCCAATGTCTCCGGTGTGGTATATAATTTCAGCGCCAGGTTTCTTTCTCAATGCCTCTGTGACTCCCCAAAATATACTTCGACCATCTTGTGATTTAATTTGCTTGGGCTCTTTGTTTCTTTGATAAGAAGAAGTGTTAAATCTCGAACTGCATATAGATTTAATCCGGCGATCAAACTTAATGTTCATTGCAGATCTTACCTTGGGATTAGATGCATGATAGGCTAAAATAGCATTGGCAGTATGATATGATGATCCAAATTGGGCATGCATAGAAGGTTTAGCCTTATTCCCGATTCTCACTATTCTCCCCTTAACGCCTGCAACATCGTCGATTCTTTTAGCCCCTTCCAAAGCATAAACAATGTTTGATTGAGTTTCGGGTATCAAATGACCCAAGTTTTCTATGGACTCTATGTAGTCTAATGCTTCTTGGATTCTCTGTAAAACTTTGAATCGGGACGCATCATTATAAACATGAAAGACAGGGTCGGTAACCGGTAATCCCCTCCCAATGTGGTAAGCATTTTGTATAATCTTATGTATACTTTCGTTAGCCAATTCAAAAGCGTCCCTTAATGAGAATCCTCTAGCAATGAAAGCTGTGAGAGCTGCTGAAAAGTTACATCCAGACCCGTGTAATTCCTTGATAGGAATTCTGCTTCTTGATATCAGTACTTCATTTCCGTCTTCCTGCAAAAGATAATCTGACGAAAGCTTGCTAGATCCATGCCCGCCTGTAATGATAACATTTCTCGCTCCTGATTTTTGGATCCTTTTCGCGGCTTTCAAAAAATCCTTCTGTCTAGTGATTCTTTCGCCTGATAGATTTTCGGCCTCTTCTATATTGGGAGTAATAACGTGTAAATTGGGTGCGAAAGTAGAGAGCAAATAATGATGTGCATCATTTTCAATTAATGCAGCCCTATTTGTGGCGTACATTACCGGATCCAAAACAATTGGACACTTTATTGAGCTAAGAGCATTCGCGGCCGCTTTTATTGCTGAAACATTGTGGATCATGCCAATCTTGACCGCAGAAGGAGGGATATCGGATATTATGCATGAAATTTGACGAGATACTAAAT
The DNA here is from genome assembly GCA_014523685.1 of Nitrososphaerales archaeon TH5893. Lineage (GTDB taxonomy): Archaea > Thermoproteota > Nitrososphaeria > Nitrososphaerales > Nitrososphaeraceae > TH5893. The sequence goes on along the minus strand of JAATVT010000100.1, from coordinate 3,018 downwards.
CGGCTTCGATAGGAGCTACATTTCTAACTTCTCTTGTATTCTGCGCCGTTATTGCTGTTATGACTGTGCAAGCGTAAACACCTAAAGCAGAAAACATCCTTAGGTCTCCTTGTATTCCGGCAGCAGACGATGAGTCGCTCCCCGCGATTGTCAGTGCCACATGTCTCGATCGACATGAATTTTTTCTCATCTTTATATCAACTCTAAGGTCATCATATCGCCTCTTAAACATATTTAGCAAGTCAAGGTGATCCCTTTCTAGAGTACTGACTTACATTTTCTGAAATGACCACGTCTACTTTTAAGATAATTTGCTATTGTTTTTTTCGAAAGTTAAACCTGTCCGATATAGGACTTGTACTATCCTATGCTCTGGTATAGTCTAATCTCTTGGTGGCCCAATACGGCATTGACCAGCTTACGACCATTATCGGAATGTTTGTCAACCTTTATTCTGCCCTTTTTGCCGATCTGACTATTAAAAAGGAATTCTTCCTGCACATAAACGTCAACCTTTTTCCCTACGGAAGCGGGGTCGACTAGTAGACTAATCGAAGATCCTGCTTCGCTTACATTAAAGGAAATCTCATTTCCTATTGTAGGTGTTTTTACCTCAACATCAATGTGAATACCTAGCATCCTCTCAAGCTCATTTACAGTCGATCCACCCTTCCCTATGACAGCAGGGGCAATATCCTTATTGACCTTGATCCGGACCTTGTCTTTCGAAATAATTCTTATTTCTGCTTTAGGGTCAAATCTTCTTATTATATCCCTAACTTTAGATTCTGCCAATTTTCTAATAGCATCTTCGGACCGAGTTGACTCCGCCATGCCCGAGGTGGGGACAACAATGTTCTCCTCGCCATAAGTATAGATTTCGTATTCTATTTGTCCTGTCTCGAAATCGCGTACTTCTATGACTGGTCGAGCTAAATCACTTTCGGTCATGCCTGTTGGAACTCTAATGGTCATAGATACTTCGTATACCTTGTTTACAGAACCGTTCTTCACAAAGATTATCGTGTCTAAGATGTGGGGTATCATCCCTAGCTCGATCTTTCCAATAAACCTCTGAACGGCATCAAGAGGACTGCTCGCATGGACAACTCCAACCATTCCCACTCCTGCCAATCTCATATCGGAGAAAACAATAAAATCATTGGTCCTTCTAACTTCATCAAAAACAGTATAGTCTGGCCTCACCAAAAGAAGTATATCAACGGCTTTCTCAAAGCTACCCTCCAGGGGTCCGTACTGAGTTATGGCACGAGATACTTGCAGGTCTCTAGGAGATTCAAAGGTTTTCACTATCTTTCCCTTCTGTGAATAAAACTCAGCGATACTACTTGCAAAGGTACTCTTCCCGGAACCCGGGGAACCAGCAATTATAATTCCTTCAGCGTTTAATGATAATCTTTGCATGAGCTTATCGCTTATGTCATAATCGCTCAATGAAAGTTTCACAATAGGGCTAACGATTGTAATTTCAATAGATTCAGAAAACGGTGGTCGTGTGATAGCGACTCTAAATGTTCCTAATTGTACAACTGTTGCACCCTTCCTGCTAATTTCAATTGAACCTCGATCTAGCATCTTCGCACTATTTACAATCTGATTTGCAATCTCATTTAGCGTACCTTGTGACATTATTTCTTCTGATAACTGCGAAAGTTGAAAATTTCCAGGTTTTCCCCGCTTGGCCATCGGCGCGACACCTTCCTTCAGATGGACGCTCATGGTATTCCCGTCAAAGAATCTTTCAAAAGTGAGAAAGATACTAGCTTTCGAGGGTTTGAGGAGTTCAGAACTTACCCCTTGGGCTAACGCTACAAGGTGTTGAACATAGTCGGCTGTTAGAAGTATTGCGTCATTTTCTTTGGCAACATCCTTTATGATTGAATCAATACGCCCCTTCTTGGCAAGCCTAATCTCATCTAGAGTAGGTCTCTGCCCTGTGAACTGAAATACTATACCTTTGTTCCCACAAAGTTCCCTTATTTTCCTGATTTCTTCGAGGCCTACGATCCCATGGTCCTTATTGTCTGAAGCCTGTGACTGTAGTTCATCCAGGACAGCAATGGGGATTATAATTTCACTTCCTTTCTTTATTTCATCGTTCTCAATCTTTGATCTAATATGTGTGCCAATCAATATGCTTGTGTCTAGAATGTACCTCTTATTGTCCAATCAAATCTATCAGTGCTTCGGACAAATAAAGCATTTTGATACGTTTCCATCTAGTGCAATTATTTGAACCTGTCTATCTGTAATTTAATATACTCTGAGACGCTTATGTGAAAGCGAAAGAATCAAAATAGCTTTGTACATTAGATGTCGTAAGTTTGGACAGAAAATTATTTCAGGAAATCTGTAACAAAGTCATCTCCATCAACTCCGCCATTAGGTTCGCGGGTATTGCCGACGAAGATGGTGAGCTTTTGGCGTTTTCAGAGAGAAAGGAGCTTACACCATTACTTACACCAGAAGAGAGGACTCAATATGCAATTACAGCCGCAACAAGACAGTACACAAGGCTTAGATGGGAATCTCATTTAGGAAAGATCAATTATGCCTCATCTCTTTATGCAAAGCTCATAAGAGCTACAATTCCCATAACGGACGAGAATAACAGGCTCGCCTATGTGTTGCTAATGTCGTTCGATGTTGGGACCACTGATTTTCACAATATTATAATGAAGCACGTGATCCCACTAGTGAACAAATATAGAGAGACTCTCAATAAAGAATCGCTACAATAATAGTTAAGTCATGTATTGTTGTGATTTCTATTGTTTGGCAGAAATGCCCCCGTCCACAGTAATCACTATTCCTGTAATCCAGTTCGCATCGTTTGAGCAAAGATATGCTACACCACCAGCAATGTCCTCTGCGTCACCTATTCTCCGCAGCGGGAAGGACGATTCAAGCGTAATCCTAGCCTCTTCATCTTCCAGGTAAGGCTCAATGCTTTGGGTACGGATCGTAGACGGTGCTATGCAATTGCAACGTATTCCG
>JAATVT010000099.1 GCA_014523685.1 Nitrososphaerales archaeon TH5893 | reverse complement strand
TGAAGCATCAAGATCTCGTCAATCAATTCTGACATTGCAGAGCTTCGTTCCTACAAATACGCTTAAGGATTCTACATATAGTTCTTGTCAAAAAAATAGTCAATCATCATGAACAAGTTGAAATGGAGATTCTTTTGAATTCAGTACGAGAAGAGAGAGGAATAGCTTTAGCTAATACTATACCTGGTTTACTCTCAGCTCTCTCTCTTTTGAATTGGTAATACAGTTTTTTATACCAGATGTTTTATTGGTTAGCCATGGTAAAGACAGAATCAACACAGAAGCTTCGTAAGGACCAAGTAGCACCTGATTTTACTCTAAAAGGTACAGATGAAATTGAATATAATCTTGAAAGTTTCTCATCCAGTAAGTTACTCCTCGTTGTCTTTATTTGCAATCACTGCCCATATGTTAAGGCAAGAATCCATGACTTAATATCTCTCCAGGACATTTTTGGCAAGCCCGACCTTCAGATAGTTGGAATAAACAGCAATGATCCAAGTTATCAGGATGAAGGTTTTGAAAATATGAAGAGGTTTAGTCGAGAATACGGATTGAATTTTCCTTACCTTATCGACGACACCCAGCTTACTGCGAGAAGGTATGGTGCTGTTTGCACTCCAGATCCATTTCTGTTTGATTTGGAGCGTAAACTAGTATTTCATGGAAGGATAAATGATGCGATGGAGCCAGATATGACCCCAAATGTTCGAACTATGGAGGAAAATGTTAGAAAGATTTTAAGGGGTCAAAATATTGAAAATGATTTCGAACCCTCGATCGGATGCTCAATAAAATGGAAGGACTAAAAGAAAGACTAGTGAGCGCTACCCGTATTGAAAGATGATGCCCTTCTCACCACGTGGGTGCTTCCACGCGGTTTCTTTTGCACATGTCCCACATTCAATACATCCTTCATGTTGAAGCATTACTTCATCGTTTTCTAAATTGTAGCAATTTGTAGGACATAATAAAACCATTTTCTTCATGAATTCGGATCTGGGATTTAATACTCTAATATGAGAAACACTATCATCATCATATTTCAAATTCGCAACACGTTGAGCGATTGTCAAAAGACTAGGAGTATAAGTTGATGAAATCCTTTTACCTAGTCGTTCAGCTAATTCCATAGGGACTTGGACGTAGGTTTCTTCTGACTCGACCAATGGCAAGAGGCGATCATAACCTAACATATTAGCAAATCCTACCGCTAAGCCCCGTAGCGTACCACTTGACATCAATCTTATTATAGTTCCGTACCTGGAACCTATGATTTCTCTTGGGACCTCCTTGGAAGCATCTAGAAAAATCTTAAGGTAGTCCTTGTCAATTTCTCTCATGTCCCTAGTATATGGATTCTCTTGTACAGATTTTGCATAAAATTCACCCATATAGTCTGACGAAAAATTGTTCCTTTCAATCGAGCGAGCGATGGCATTAGCAGCTCTGACGGCGTCATCTATTCCAACATTTAGACCCTCTATCTTTGGACCAATGAATATTCCCCTCCCTGCTGCATCCCCAACGAACAAAATGTTCTTAAAATAGGGTCTTTTCATCCTGCAGCGTTTTCCGTCAGGAACTAATTTTGCACTATATTCCAGTTCAACATAATCTGTCACGAATTTAGTGCTATATTTGGTAGTTAAATCGTGATAAATTGCTTCAACTTTGTCCTTTATTTCTTGTTCATTTTTGAACCTTCCGCTGTCGATAAGTCTTTTGCGACCTTGAACGGAAAAGTATTCACTTCGAAGCTCATACCATGACTTCAGTAATTTACTCACAGCAAAACGCACTTTAATTTGCTCCTCTTTGGATAGGTTTTTATCTATTTCTCCTTTAATCGGGACCTCATCTTTCATAAATTCCTTAACCAAGGGATTCAGCAAAAGAGCATTGACAAGCTCATTTGGTTCTCTTGGTTTACTCATGAGAGAGTCGAGATGGTATACTGCACCTATTGACAACGTTCCTCTGTTAGTATAGAGGAAACCTCCTCCAATATGGTCTAGAGTTACATCACCCGCGAAAAGATGCGCTGCCCCTTCCTCTGAAGTAATTTCGAATCTTTCATTGATTATATCTTCTGGGAGTTTCACGATCACCTTTACTCCCTGGTATAGTTCCTCCGGTGAAAATTTTTGCCTCGCTCCAGTCATATCAGCTATTTCTGAATTCACTCCATCTGCGGCGATGATTGCTTTCACTTCGAATTCTTTTAATTCGTCTGTTTCGATAACGGTTCTCCCATCTTGCCACAGAATATTCCTGACGTGAACACCAGAAACGATACCTCCGCCTTGCTTCTCTGCAGATTCGCTGGCAATCTGCGCGAACCAAGAGTTTAATGGATTCATTAAAACAGAATAGCCAAAATTCGCCTGATATTTGTGTGCTCCTGTGAGATCGATTGAGTACACCTTATCCTTAGAAGTGGCGTGAAGGATATACTTTGTAATTAATCTTTCAACTGGAGCATCATGAATGAACTGTTCACCGTATACGTCTTCGACATTGTAAACCTTACCATTCTTGGGTTTTTTTGAATAAAGTATTCCACCTGAAACATTCTTACTTCCTACATTCTTACCTCCTTCAATCAAGACACCTTGCTTACCAAGACTTGATAGTTGTTGTAAAGCCGCTAATCCAGCTGACCCACCTCCGATTACGGCTACGTCAAATTTTTCCAAGTGTCTTACTCCCTTACATTCATTACCATTTCTGCTTGTTGTGCCCTCACCTCATCAATGAGAATCGGGAGGACTTCTTCGATACTACCCTTAATGAAAATATCTGATTCGTCTTTGATCTGCGAATTCTCATCAACATTAATCGAAATAATAAAATTTGAATCCTTCATCCCCGCTAGATGTTGGACAGCTCCGCTAATGCCAACTGCAACATAAAGCAAAGGACTCACTTTCCTACCGCTAGTTCCAATCACTCTGTCAGGGACAAAATATTTGGAGCTTATACTTTCGCTTACTGCATAAGGCTTTTTTGAGATAGGCAATGATATGCCAATTTCGGCGTCAAGCGCCTGAGCCAGATTCTCCAACAGCTTCGTATTTTCTTCAGGTGAATTCTTGATGCCGCGGCCAAAGCTTACAACACATTTATGCGTGTCAAAGTCAACGTTACTCTTAACTATTCTGCGGCTAAGAACTTTTACTCTTTCTAAATCCACCTCTGATATTTTTGGCACGTAGCTAACTATGACCCCAGTTCTCTTTGTGTCTTTGCTCACAGGGCTAAAAACTCCCGGAATTATGCTGCAAGCTTGAGGGTGATAATCCCTCTGT
>JAATVT010000098.1 GCA_014523685.1 Nitrososphaerales archaeon TH5893 | reverse complement strand
TCAATGTAGGCACAAAAGCCGTAAAATTATTTGAAAATTAGTTTGCAGATTATATAGCCTACAAAGTATTATTTGAAGTCTAGCTCAAAACCCATGAGGATTAATATCATCCTAGTCCTCTTTGCGATTTATATTCACTATTATTTTTCATATCAGCCTTCACCTTCACACATCACCTTTTGCTTTGATATGCAACATTAACTCCCAACCTATTGTATTTGTTATGCGTAGCATATCAAATATCAAATACCATCATTCAATAAAAAGACAAAACTAAACCCTCGTCATCTTGCTAATGCTTCATTTTATCGAAAATATAAATAAAACATATGCGGGACCACAAGCTGGTAAATAAAGAATGCCTGTTATACAAATTACAATAAGCCAAGGAAGATCCGTTGAACAGAAAAGAGAACTAATTGAGGTCTTAACAAAGGAAACAGCAAGGATTATGAAAACTCAAGAAGAAAAAGTAAGGATTCTAATCTATGAAGTTTCAAAAGAGAATTGGGGAAATGCAGGAATAATAGGATTGGATATGAAATAATGTGATGAACTGACTGACATGACACTATCCTTATACTTTATTAGAGATCGTCATTATGATTTTGATTGCTAAATATACCTTTTACGTATTCTTAACAAACGTTAACCATTTTTTGCTAAGGTTGTTACCTCTATCATGAACTATGAGTTCAAATTTTTCCCTAACCCGATTAGTGATCGAACCGTCTTTTCCATCGGCAATTATTCTGTTATCAATTTCAGATACAGGTTTTATTCCTGCTGCAGTTCCCGTTAAAAATACTTCGTCGGCAATATAAAGTTCGTCCCTAGTAATATCTCTAATTTCATGTGGAATATTATTTTCTTTTGCTATAGCCAAAACAGTATCTCTTGTAATACCATTTAAAGCTCCAGATGTAATAGGTGGAGTAATTAACAATCCATCTTTTACTATGAATATATTTTCTGCGCTAGCTTCTATGACCTTACCATTAGTATTAAGCATGATTGCTTCGTCAAATCCTGCCCTTATTGCTTCAACTCTGGCAAGTGCAGAATTAGCGTAGTTTGCTGTTGCTTTAGCAAGAAACGGCATTGTTCTCCCATCGATTCTCATCCAAGCCGAAACCATAAGTCGTATACCCTTCTCTTTATGTTGATTCTCTTTTTTTAGATATTCATCCCATGTCCATGCAGCAATTGCTATTGAAACTTTATTGGGTAAAGGATTAACCCCCATTTTGCCATAACCATAATATGCAATTGGACGCACATAGAATTCTTCTCCAACTTCATTTGCATTTATTGTATCAATTACTGCTCTTTCCAATTCCTCCTTGGAATATTTGATATCCATGAAATAGATTTTACCACTATTTATTAATCGTTGTATGTGGTCTGAAAGTCTAAAAATTGCTAAACCGTTAACAGTTTTGTAACATCTAATTCCCTCGAAAACAGCAGTTGCATAATGCAATGCATGTGTTAAAATGTGAATCGTTGCTTTATTCCAATCTACAAGGGATCCGTCCATCCATATTTTCTTCCTGTTATTGGTCATATCGTTTAGGTGATATTGTTACTATTAACCTTGATTCGCTTTGTATGAATCGCCTTTACTGCATCTCCAACATTGGTTCCCTTATCTTCCACAATTATTAAAATCCTAGATGTTTCTTCTTGGGCATCTAAATTTAATATGTTAATATCATGTTCTCCGACCGTGCTGCTGGCTGTTGACGCTATTTTTGGCATTCGCCACATCAAATCGCCAATTAGAGTAACCACACCTCTTTCATAAACAATCTCTACCTTTGGATCATATGCTCTGAAATGGCGTTCGTGTCTCCTAACATAATCTCCATCAAGAAAGAGAAGCCTTGTAATTTCTCCCCGATCTATTTTGTATGGTGATAACTTTACGAACTCGTGATATTGTTTATCTTTTTCCAATGATGCTATGATATAGGAGGCTGCTATACTTTCCATTCTTACAATAGCGCAATTTCTCCTTCCTGTTACGATCTTTACCAAATTATTACTGTATTCTCCTTGATTATCATCCATAGCAGCTGCTATCGTTGTTATATCCTGCTGAATTATCGTAGTGTTTCTTGGATCTGTCATATCTGTGATAACTATGGGAATATCCAGATTGCTATTATCTATCTCTCTGATAGCTACCGGATCGAGAATCTTCATCCCAAACATTCCTGCTAATCTTGCCTCGTTATAGGACAGATATTTTACATATTGAAGATTGTCCTTTACGATTCTAGGATCAGCACTCAATACAGCATTATCTTTCTCAAAATCTATTTTAATTTGATAATGATCGTGTAGTAAAATCGCGGTGTCTGCAGCCGTTCTATCCGAACCTCCACGTTCATATGTAGTTTCCAAACCATCAACAGTTTTGCCAATAAACCCTCCTATTGCTACGACCTCATTATGTTCAACTAGAT
>JAATVT010000097.1 GCA_014523685.1 Nitrososphaerales archaeon TH5893 | reverse complement strand
GATCACCACCAAGGACGGCACTGAAATCTACTACAAGGACTGGGGCAAAGGCCCGGTCGTAACGTTCTCACACGGTTGGCCTCTGAGTTCCGATGCTTGGGACGGCCAAATGCTTTTCCTCGTGCACAACGGCTTCCGCGTGGTCGCGCACGACCGTCGTGGACATGGACGGTCGAGCCAGGCCTCTTCGGGGAATGACATGGACGGCTATGCTGACGATCTCGCAGCCGTGATCGAGGCACTTGATCTCAAGGATGCAGTACTCGTGGGCCACTCAACCGGCGGTGGCGAGGTCGTCCGGTACATCACGCGTCACGGGACGAAGCGGGTCGCCAAAGCGGTCCTCATCGCCGCCGTGCCGCCGCTCATGTTGAAGACCCCCGCCAATCCTGAGGGGCTTCCGATAGAGGTCTTCGACAATATGCGGAGTAGCTTGATGAAGGACCGCTCTCAATTCTACAAGGACTTTGCGATACAGTTTTACGGCACCAACAGGCCAGGGGCCAAGGTCTCCCAGGGCATACTGGATCAGTTCTGGCTTTGGAGCATGCAGGCCGGCCTCAAGAACGCATACGAAAGCATCAAGGCCTTCTCAGAGACCGATTTCACTGAGGACCTTAAGAAGATCGATGTCCCGACCCTTGTCATGCACGGCGAGGATGACCAGATCGTTCCCGTCAAGGACTCGGCGGTGAAAACAGTCAGACTTATCAGGGGCGCGAAGGAAATCTACTATCCGGGTGCACCGCACGGCCTCACAGCCACGCTTCAGGATCAGGTCAACGCTGACCTGCTGGCTTTCCTGAGATCCTAGACGTTGCAGTGAAACAATCCCTTAGGAACAAAATAAATGATGCAGAGGGATATCTTGCAGTGACTCCCGAATATAATAGAGGTCTTTCCGGTGCAATGAAAAATACATTGGATTACTTTTTAGAAGAATATTATTTCAAACCTTCAGCCATTGTCTCTTATTCTCCAGGAATGTTTGGTGGGGTAAATGCTGCACAGCAACTTAGGCTAGTATTTGCAGAGTTGGGAGCTCCATCTATATCCTCATCCTTCCCAATACCGAGACTCCATGAGGTAATTAGTGAAGACGGTACACTAATTGACGAGGCATATAACAAAAGGGTGTCAAAATTTCTTGCAGAATTTGAATGGTATATTGAAGCCTTCAAGAACCAAAGGGCAAACGGCACTCCCTACTAGGTCGAATGAGGTCTAATTGAATTCTCATAAAATATCGCAATTAGGCGGTTGCTGCTTTAGATAATCTGCAGTGTATTGGCTTTCTTGGCCAACACTCCCATATCAATAAGAGCTAGGAAATTGTAAAGTATTTCTATACTTTGTACATCTCCAACTGCGTTTTCATGAAACTAAAAAACAGAAATAAGTGAGTTGAGAAATGAATCAAAGTTTATATGAAATGTTATTGACATAGAAGCAAACTGATGACAAACGTTGCGTCTTACAGATGTGAAGATTGTGATACCGTATTTGACTCACTACAAGAGCTAAATCAACACGAAATCTATTCAAGATATAGAAGACCAGGTTGTTGCTGGCAGTGACAGCTAGGAAAATAAGTTCAATCTCTGATTTATTTCCTATCTGACAATATCTTTTTTAACATGTGAGGTAATTGGATTTAACATTACAAAGTATATTTCTTTGATGTATCAGCAAAATAACCATTGATAATTTGTTTGATTATTCGAATTCACGCTGGTGTTCTGGTTTGCTATGTGCTTTAAGCAAATCTGCCAATGGTCCTTTGATTTCATTAACACTCTGTTTAAACAATGTCATGGAGGATCAATCTCCCGAACTGATAAATTCCTAAAATCTACATCCGCTGTGTCGTCCCACCTAAATGTGGCAACAGGAGAGCCCCAGGTAATAAGTTGGTCTGGTGCCCCTCCACATCTATTCATTGTTGAGCCCCAGGCTCCTCTGTCTGTATATTCATGGACTTTTTTCCATGTGCCATTGTTAGTTTCGTCAATCCACATTTCCATCGTGGGATAGAAAGTGCCGTTTTGATCTGTATTATAAACAATATTTTTTAATCCTATCCACCTATTTGTAAGATTTCCTAATCCATCAACAATTTTGTGCTCTAGCATCCATGATGGTTTAGGTTGGTCAGTATAAAGTACATGCCATTCTTCCTTATCAAGACTTACTGACCCGTCAAAATGTAGTTTCAGCTTATAGTCAGATCCTCCACAACCATTGTGGGTTCTGTTATGCCAAATGCTACGGCTATAGGTGCTGTATTCATCTTCTACATATTCATTTAATTTAAAATACCCAGTCATCTCTACATTCTTCCAGTCTGAAGGTTTGTACCAATAACCTCGTGCTGCTATTACACTGTGATTGTAGGTATCCATTGCTCCCTTTTGTCTAAAGTTACCTGAACCATTAGTCCAAATATTTAGCTGCGAGTGTTCCTTTGAATCAACTGACCAACTACCATCTACATTTCTTGTTAGATTAGCATTGGTGTCGAATCTCTTGTCATTATTCAGTGAATCAGGGTCCATAAACCACTCATCTCCATTTACCTTGGTTTGATATATCGTATTTCCTTGGATAGTTTTAGTTCTATTTTCAATTGTACTATTTGCTGATTCAGGAAGTTTACTAAGATCCAGAACGTAGTAGATACATACCGCGATAGCAGCAACTAAGATTATACCAAGTATCAAATACTGTTACCTATTTCTGTCATCTTTTTTAAATATACATAACATGGATATTGAAATAATAATACCAAAAATGGTATAGTTATAGGATGCATAGTTTCGACTTCAGACCCTCTATATCATCAGGACCCTATAATGCAAATATTTCTTTATTCTGGATTTTAACAACCTCGAATGAAGAGAGTGTCGTGTCCTAATGTGTTAGTGCCATTTTTTCATGTGCTCTTTGTGGGAAGTCAAATAAGCTCCAGGCTTAAAGTGGTGATCATAAAAGTCCAAATCTAAATGCTGAGCCTGCACATACATAAAACAAAAAATGCTTTGAATAGTCCCTGGAAATTTTCCATACGTATCATAAATGTATTGTGCTTGCAAAGCCACACAATCCTTGAATTCTTCAGTATAGGGAACTGCACTTCCTCTTACTTTAGGACTGTCGCTCCAAGCTCCAGGGGTGTTTGGATTGAATACCCCGCCTTCTCCAAATTTCCTCTTTGCCAGAGCCTCTACAGCTTCTCTCATATTTTTATAATGAGGAGGACAATATCCTTCAAAGACTCCTCGTAGTCCGGTCGGGTTAGGTAATGACCATCTTTCATCTGTATCATATCTAAATCCCAGACCTGGGACATTTGGATCTCCGCTGGCTCCTAGGACTGTGTGTCTATCCACTCCATCATACATCCATCCGCCAAGACCCATTGCCTGCAGAGTCAAAATACCTGCATAGCACGATGTGGAAAGTTCTGTTGTCAATTCAGCCAAAGAACCTTGTTCTACAGCGGAGAGCGGCAGGGCTTTAGTTGTATCAACTATGTCTGCGAATCTTTCTATGCCAGGTATTGGCCTTTTTGCAATATCGTCATAGATGGGGAAGCCATTTTGTGTATAAAAGGATATAACAGATAACGTATGCTGAGCCAAATCTCCTACCGGAATTACGAAAGTAGAGCCCTCATGATTTGCTATCCACGTATTATGACCTTCCATATAAGGTTCTGATCTAGGAATATGTAGTCTTTTATCAGAGAGTTTTCTTATTCTCTTTTTATGCACTGAAAGAAACTCCTCTAAGTCTACTTTGCCATCCTGGATTTCTATTTCTGGATGAAAATCACGCGTAGGAAAAATGTATGTCCCCTTATCATCAGTAAAGAACAATTCAGATGTGGTAAAGCCAGCCGATGAAGGAAAAGTACGGCCAACAGGACTAGCGGAATAGTTAGAAAGTTTGGGAGCATATCTTTCATGGCGCATGATTGCAAAGTGCCATCCTGTTACTCCACCCATATATGATAATACAATTAACTGTTCAATTTCACTTAGAGGCATTGGCTTGTGTTTTGATTTAAATGAAAGAACACCATCGGGGATTTCCGCACCCATGCAAAATCTCCTCGCACGTCTTCCTGCAATGGCTTCCGCTAGTGGAAACTTCAAAAAGTCATTCAGCGTGTTATTCAGAGACTCATTAATTTTGAAAGTACTTTCTTGAGTCTTCATTATTCAGCTTCATTATAGGATATGATACTTAAGAGTTGGGTTCAGTCTTTTTTCATCAATGGCAGCAGATAATGATGCTTAAAGCAAGCTTTCACCACTAAAATAGTTTAGCTTCAGAATATGTCAAGGTTGAAAGTAAACGGACCACATAATAGCATGAGCATGGCGAATAAAGATCTGTCCTATTTTAGACAACAACCCAAGAAACATAAGGATGCACGTTGCCAGAAGAATATTGTTGAAGCAGCAATAGAGGAGTCAATGACCTTTGGTTTCCACCAGGGGTATGCTTTTGTCTTCGGAGACTTATCACATACATCTATCCTCTATTACTACCGCAATTGTAACATACACCTGGAATATG
>JAATVT010000096.1 GCA_014523685.1 Nitrososphaerales archaeon TH5893 | reverse complement strand
TTGAATCCTACAAGAATCAAAACTGTAATTATTCCCCAGCTTAGGTTTTTTAATCATGTTTTATCTACGTAAAAAAGCAGTATATAAGAAATTTACCACCCCCTAATATGTGACCCCTAATATGTGACCCCACAGTATTTTGAAAATTTAATTGGCGGACTATTTGTCCTTTGAACCTCGTTAACTGATCGTGGATCTGGATCGGGTGTGAACATAAAGTCGATTTATTTATAAAAACTATGAATGGAACAATATATCTAATCTTTTTTTATCTCTACATTCAATGTATTTTGATAAAATATTTTATGGCTCCATTAATAACCAGGCCTCAATGAATATTCTTACCACAATCTTAAGGCCTTATATTTAGCGTTCCACCCTACTTTACAACAAACAATACTGTACTATCCCCCAAATTATGTCCAAATTATGTTCTAGCTGGATTTTATCTACTATAAATATAGTAACAGAATAAGGTCAGGATTGCTATTTTGAAAGGAATAATTAGAAACCCATCAACTCCAGATTGATCAAGAGATTCACTGTAGAAAAATGTAATGAGATTTCATGAATTTAGTGAGTGCGTCAAACTATATTTTATTGTGATTTGTCCTAGAGCTATTTACCATTGATCGCCATTGATCGTTATTCGAAACTAAATCCTACTGTTCAAATCACAGTCTGTACAATCTTGTAATCTGAAAAAACTATATACCTTTCATGTCAAGTAAGTTCGAGGATGTCTAATTTTTCTGAAGACGATATTAGGCACGCTGCTGAAGTAAGAGAGTGGCTTATGAAGCAAATTTCAGACAAGCAAGAGCAAGTAGACAAGATGAGTACTATCCTTGAGCTTATCGACAGTTTATTGAAACAAAGTAGCTTTAAGCCTGCATCTAGCATTACCTCACCATCTTCATCATCTTCTTCTCCCTCCTCGGATGGATTCATATCGCAGAGGTCTCAAAAGTCTACGATTAGTCCTCAGGAGTTATCAGACCATTTACGAAGTCAGAGTATTGGAACTGCGAGAAATAATTCTCCAGCAGCCATAACTGAGACTACGGCATCACCGAAAAGTCAGAACCTGCCGCGCTCGGATCCTGGCAAAGATGAAGGACACGATAGGCAAGTTAAACAACTAAAACGTCTCAAAGATAACTTCCTAATAGCAAATGCTGAAATATTACAGAATTCAGTTGAACTCATCCCTGCCAAAGGAATAGTTCTTAACACCAATACACCACCATTTCGATCATTTTTTTTGAATAGGATATTAGAAGGTATGAAAACAAAAGATGCAGAAAAAGTGTCTCAAAATCAGATTGATGAGTCAACTTCGCTGAGTTATTATGTAGAGGAAGATGAAAATGGCATAATTAAAAGAATTTTAATAAACAACTATCGGGACAATGAACGCTTAAATGAGATATTTAATACATCCACATGGGTCTTTACAAGAATGATAGAAAAAACAAACAGGGCATGATTTTAATATCATGGACAAGATAGTGGTGCTAGATTTTGGATCTCAATACAGTCACTTGATTTGTAGACGTCTGCGTGAAATAAATGTATATTGTGAAGTTCTACCGTACAATATTCCGTTATCAGAACTTAAAAGTAACCACCCAAAAGGCATAATCTTGTCGGGAGGACCCGCAAGCGTATATTCAGAGAAATCGCCCAGACCTGATAACAAAATTTTTGATGCTGGAATCCCAATTTTGGGAATTTGTTATGGACATCAGTTGTTAGTAGATCATTTTGGCGGTAAGATCAAGAGAACAGACAGGAGAGAATATGGTCGAGCAGATTTAATTATCGAAAACAAGCTAGACTTATTCAAGAATATAGATAACGAAGTGATAAAATGCTGGATGAGCCACGGAGATGCGGCTGAGGTTCTTCCTACTGGATTTAAAATTTTGGCACACACTCCGAGTTCATCATCCGCGGCTGTTGGGAATTACCAGAAGGGATTATATGGACTCCAATTTCATCCAGAAGTTGTACATACCGAGAAAGGCGTAGAAATCCTGAAGAATTTCTCTCAGATCATTAGTAAGGCAAAACCGGAATGGAGCATGGAGAGCTTTATAGAAATTTCAATATCGAATATTCGTAAGGCGATAGGGAAAGAAGAGAGGGTCCTCTGCGCTGTTAGTGGGGGAATTGATTCTACCACAGTGGCAGCATTACTAAAAAAGGCCATAGGGGATAAATTATGTTGCGTGTTTGTTAATCATGGACTATTAAGAAAAAATGAAGAGAAAAAAGTTGTAGACCTTTTTAAATACATGGGGATAGAAGTTATTTATGTTAACGCTGATAAACGATTTCTAGAAAAATTAGGAGGAGTAAAAGATCCAGAAAAGAAGCGATTCATAATAGGTGAAGAGTTTGCAGACATTTTTGTTGAGGTCGCAAAGAAAAATGGTCCATTCCAATGGCTTGCACAAGGGACTCTATATCCAGATGTAATAGAAAGCGGGGTATCAGGAGGCCCGGCAGCCATAATTAAGACTCACCATAATGTGGGTGGTCTGCCCAAATGGCTCAATCTAAAAGTGATAGAACCTTTGAGTATGTTGTACAAAGATGAGGTCAGAAAGACGGCTAGTTTGCTTGGTGTTCCACACGACCTCCTTATCAGACACCCCTTTCCTGGACCCGGTTTGGCCGTGAGAATAATCGGAGAAGTAACGCCTGAGAAGTTGCGAATCTCAAGACACGCGAGCGAAATAGTCGAAACTGAACTGCAAAAAGCTGACTTTTATGATAAGATTTGGCAAGCTTTTGCGATAGTAGGAGATGATAAGGCAGTGGGCGTTACAGGTGATGAACGTACTTACGGTCATATAGTAACCATCAGGGTTGTCGATTCAATTGATGCGATGACTGCCGATTGGACACGGTTACCGCCTGAATTGATTGAGCGCATAAGTAATAGGATTACAAATGAGGTAGAAAATGTTGCATGGGTATGCTATGCTGTTTCCAGCAAACCCCCAGCAACTATAGAACCCCAGTAGGAATGCATTGTAGAAAAAGAGAATTGTGATGTGACAAGATGGAGTTATAAATGATGGGAAGGGGCTGACGATAGTTAAGGTCCATCTATCCTATGCGTTATCCTTGTTTGACAACAGAGCTGCAAGTCTCTGCCATATTTCTTTACCAAATTAAAAATATACTTATACATAAGGATAAAATAATCAGTGAATACTGAGCAGGGAAGGTATGAATAATATGAATTCCTCGATATTGCAGAAAATTGAATCCTATAGATCCTATATGAATAATATTACTGTAATGCCCGACTTCTTCATTGATCGCATTATCAGGTTAAAATCAAAGGAAGAATTTTTTGAAAAACTGGATGAGAAATCCAGATTTGGTGGAGGAAGCATACGTGACATTTCTACTGTAGATGTAAAAGGTGGAAATGCCGTAAACATCGCTTATTGTCTTGCAAAATTAGGCATGAAAACCTCATTATTCACAATTGCCGATGATATCGGAACATCTATACTAAAACACGTATTCTCAAAGTTTGATGAGCACAAGATAAATCTTCGAATCACAAATGGAAGACACGGTCATACTACGGCGTTTGAATTTATGTCTAGTGGGAGTTCAAATTCTAAGGTAAATGTTATGGTAAGTGATGTGGGAGAGAATGTAAACTTTGGACCTGATCGAATTACTTCAGAGGAGGATTTGTCTATATTAAGAAATTCTGATGGAGTAATGGTAGTCAATTGGGGTAGCAACCTAAAAGGAAGTCAACTTGTAGAGCATGTCTTTAGAAATTCACCAAAAGCACTCCATTTTATTGATCCCGCTGATATTGAATATAGAAAATCCGATTTCTTATCTACACTTAATGAAATCTCTCAGTTTATTGATATCCTTAGTATAAACGAAAATGAATGTAATTCCCTTTCTTCGGCAATTGGTTATGCGCCCCTTATACCGAATTTTGAAACTTATACAGCTGATGATGTAAAAAGCGCCGCAAAAGTACTCGCAGAAAAAATCGGAATAAGTGTCGACTTACACACAAGAAGAGGGGCCGCATGGTCTAATGGAAACGAAATTCTTTTTGTACATCCAATTAACGTTGAACCTAAGACGCTAACCGGAGCCGGTGATTCATGGGATGCAGCCGATATTGTTGGTTATTTGGCTGGACTAGAACCAAAAGAACGTCTCTTGTTTTCCAATGCATGTGCTTCGTTATATGTTCGGAACCCTTATGGGGAGCCACCAACAATGAATGAAGTAGTTGATTTATTGGATAGAATTTCAATGTAGAATGATAGATAGTCAATAGTTCAATAGCGGTCAAGCTCAAGGAGGAAGTAGCCGTTGATGTATGATTCTTGAACAGGAAGGAAATGGAATGAAATATGAAGAAAATTAAAACATTCTTATTGTTTCGTATCATAAATATGTAAATTATATAAACGGAAAAGCTTTTATGCAATATTGTGTAAATCATCTTACGGTTATTATGGCTAGAGATTAGTGCTTGGTGGCATTGGAACAAAACTTTGCATACAGGAACCTTTAACGGCAAAGGCCGTGATATTGGGTTAGGTATGCAGAGAATCGCCAAGCACCACTTTTATCTTCGCCCGACAGGTATTTGGAATAATCTTTCTTCGGTTTTGAGTAAGATACCGTAATGCAATATCACATTCAATGTTCATATACATGCGGATTGAGATTAAGAATTAGTAGGAGTTAACAGGTATTCCTAGGAAGATCTTGCTGTAATAACCAGAAATTAGTTGCCTATAGAATTAAGGGAAGAAGGCGAAGATAATGTTTCTATTTCAGATTGATAGTCACCTCTGAATTATTGTGTCCTTTCATTATCCTTATCATCTGCATACATACTGCACTGGGAATCATTGTCTCCAGTCTGTAGTCATGCAAACTGTTCACTGGCTTCGCCCTAAATTATTGCAATCCCTGTCAAGATTCTGTTCGATGAGCACCCAACATCGGTTACATGCAAATTGTCTAGTGAATCTTTACCAATATCATCAGAATCTAGGAATTGTCAATCGTCTTTGCCTGAGCGTCACGTTGTGATAATATTGTTTTAACTATTAGGGTTCTGTATGCTGGTATGGTCCATAACTTCTACATGTACATTTTCTGGGAATCAAATGTCATAGTATGCGATTTGATAATTTACTCTTGTGCCTCAAAATATGGAATCTGTATCTGCCAAGAGTTTTATTAACGATATTCATCAACCTGATTATGGATCAAATTGCTACTGTTTGTAGAATATTTGTGATGCTGATTATTACAACATTATTTTCTTATACAATTATTTATCATATATATCAACCAATATATGCCCACGATTTCTTCGTAAATAATGATGCAACTCTGGTCACTCTAGTCGAACAAATTAAGGCAGAAACACAACTTGTCAACACAAATTTCTTATCCGATAATAATTCTTCAGCTCAAGCCCATGCAAGAAATATTGCTGGGCTTACTAACGATCTAGAAGATCTGCTAAAAGAAGGCTCTTCAGCTTCATCTAGCATTGCTCAAATATATGACAATGAACAGAGAAATTCTACTTCTTTGGCCTTAGTTGTTGCAAACATGGTCGATGAAATCCTCAGGAAATATGGTACTGCGTTTGATATTGGGTATGATCTAACTAATATGTCGAACATGGTTGGCAGCGATATGTTCAGTATGAGTGAGGACTCTACCTCTCATGCTATGGATATGACCCTTACTCCCGCTTACCGTGATAGCAGTAATAGTAATGATACATCTAGGGGCTATTCTAATATGTCAATGAGGATGAATAAGGACTTGCCACTCTACAGAATATATGATTATGAGACTGCTAAGGTACTTTCTGAAAACGTTAATAGATTATTTGGTGACAATTTACGTCCGCTATCATTAGTTAGTGAAACAGACAACATTGACAAACTTGAAAATAACCTCAGACAATTAAAGTACTCAATAGAAGTAAAGGCCTCACCTGAGGATTTGATGAATATAGTACATGTTCAAATCCACCCCACGTTGCAAAAAGTTTATGACCTTGACTTATTAGATTCAGTGGTAACAGAGAGTCAAGACTGAGGTTTTGGAAGATCATGGACAGTCATAAAATTGAAGATATGCAAATTGATACTTGCTCTGACTCATGTCCTTTAAGTTACTTTAAGTGGATATAACACGTTACGACCAGTGAATCCGGTCTTAGTCACTTACTCTAACCAATCTTGTACAATTATATCAATTGAACCGTCATCTAGAAGAATATTCTCAAATGGAGGAAGTCCTCTAAATCCTATGTACCCGCAGTGATTATCTCCTGGTAACAGAACAAAAAAATCGAAACAATCAAGCTTATTATTTCCGTCAGCATCTTGGATGGCAGGTATTTCAGAATCTACTTGATGTTCTATGTAATCTCTTGGCATAGGTACACTATGTTGTATTCCAAGTAGTCCAAGAGCATCCTGATCCTCTACAAATCTATAGACGTACTCTAGCATATTGTCTTCAGGATTACGTAAATTGTAAAAATTATCTACAATATTTTCAATAGCATTGCCGAATGTGGAATTACTTGCTATTTCGTCTCGGTTAATTGCTGCTCCTAACAGATGTACAGAGGTTATATTAAATCCATTATTTGTAGTAGTGTTTAGATCATTATGCAGACTTATCAAAGTGCTATTGACTACGGCTGCTCCTAAAGAATGAGCGATAAGTCTGATATTTGTATCTTGACACTTATTTTTTAAATCAATGATAAATCGAGCAAGTTTTGGTCCATTATTATCTGCTATAATTTTTGCTGTTTTCCAACCCTCCTTATTGAGCGGCGTGTTTGAATCCCAACTGAAACCGATTAAAGGAACGGAATTATTATTAATGACAAGTGCCATGGCTGTCCTGTTTAGTTGTTCGCTTGCTGACATCTCATCGGTCCAAGCTCCATGAATATAAATTGCGATTTCATTCTCAGGAGGACACGTGATTTTGTTCGGTGTTGCGTCGCTGGTATTTCCCTTACCATTCTTAAGATATACGTAGTCAGTAGTATTAAATTCTGGATTTAAATCTCCTGTCCCCAAATAGTCATAATGTCCCCGCGTGGAAATAATATCATTCCCATAAAATGGCGAGATACTCATTGCAACGGCATTAGAAGTCTGTTCTATACCGTGACGAGGTTGTACGTTAAAAGTCAGGACAGGAAGGAAAAGGAATGCGATGAATAAAAATACAAAAAACGATTTCCTTACGGCTTCTTTGAAATTTTGATTACGCCACAACCTGATTCAAAAAATTTCTACCTTCAGATCCATTTAAAGTTATGATAAGATCCCTTTCCTCATCAGACAAATTGTTCAATTCCTCGGTGGTTAAATATTGGGATCTAGGATGGCTGTAATAGAGGCTGATAAAATAGAACATAACGCTATTTCTGTATAACATAAAATCAATTATAAAGTGAGCGAATGGTCTGTAACAACTGCCAATTAATATTGACGTCATGGCCTCCAAGGTTTATTGTTATGGTGGTATGAAACCTTTTTTTACTCTTCGAAAACTAATTGCTGCTGCTATTGACTTAGATTAGACAATGACTTATTGGATAAACAAATTATAACACTAAGCCCAAATCATTATTGTATAATGATATTACCTATTCATGTCATTTGGGGCTGTGTGCCTGAGATAGCCCGAGGCTGTGTAGATATGACAAATGCATCAAGCACGTATCTCAGTATTGCTATAGGAGCAGTTGTAGGTACTCTCATAAGTTTGTGGGTCTATAAGATACAAAAAAATACAACTATTAAACAGGAAGAAACTCTCAGGCGAATAACCGATCTCGAAGAAAGTCATGATAAAGTTTTGAAATCAATAGAACAATTTCAAAATCATCAAGAAAGAGTTCTTAGTGAGATACTTAGTTTGGATAGAAAAATTGATGCTATCATTGAACAGAAGAACAATAGGTGATGCTGTTCCATTAGAAGTATTACAATTGCTGTAGAAAAAATGACCAACTTATGCATTCTACTTCGTATTTTAATTTTATGAAGATATAAAGTAGACAAAACCTTAGTAATAAACGTGCTTAAGAGACGCTAGGAATTATTGTAATGGACTAATTGGGGACGATAAGCAATTTTGATTAAATAAGATGTATTATGATCTTTCAACCAACAATTACTCATGTTCAAAAATCTAAGCAATTTATTTATTAGGTTAATATGAATAAATGGTCTTGTCTTCAAATGGCCGCTTGACTGAAGGGAAGCTACTTTGAATGCCAAGCATGGGCGAGAGTTAATATGACTTTGTTAATTCTTTAATATTTATTATTGTATCCGATTATAACCTCTAGTATCTTTAATGAGCAATCCTATTAGCATTGGTTAATTATATAATCACATAAGTTTTATGTGTAAACAACTAAAGATAGTAAAGACAAATGGTAGAGAAAAAATTAACAAGTAGAATTAAAGATGTTATAACTGACGGAAAAAGTCAAGTAAAACCATTAACAAAAGTAATTCAAAGCAAGGCGAAGCTAGATAATCCTATTCTCATAGCTGGTTTTCCGGGTGCAGGCATGGTAGGAGCTATAAGTACAAGTTACGTTATTGAAAAGCTACACATGCATCAAATAGCTTGCGTAGAATCAGATTATATCGTACCTGGAGTCATTTATGTCGGAGGAAAGCTCAGACATCCTTTCCGCTTGTATGCAAATGAAGAAGGAACTGTATGTGTATTAGTATGCGAGTCTCCAATAATGATCCAAGGAATTCATTCCGTATTGGATACCGTCATGAAATGGGCCTTAAATGCGAAGGTCACTGAGGTTATAGTATTGGATGGTATTGCTATACCAGGGATGTTCGAGGGTAAGAGGGAACCCATGATATTGTCAAGCGATGGTCAAGAGGCGGATAAAGCTAATCTACTCCATGACGAGGTATACAATAACAACAAGCATAGCTTCTTCAATACAGCATTCATTGGGGGAACTGCTGGAGGACTTTTATCGTCATGCTTATCCAATGGCATTGCATGTAAAGCATTGCTAATAGCGGCAACTAATGGCATACCGGATCCAGAAGGAGGAGCAATACTAATAGAGTCAGTTCCTAAGGTTGTCGAAAATGAATCTCTGAAAATAGATACGAAGGAATTGAGGGAACAAGGTGCAGAATTAAGACGACGGATGGAACAAATAATGCAATCAGTCCAAGAACAACAGCAACAACAAGGGCATGGCCAGCAGCAAGGGAATACTTCTGTTGGAGAGGGAGTCATCATGTATGGCTGATAATTGATATTGTATTACATCAGTCGATTAGCCTCACAGCTAATAGTGACATATTATTTCTCGAATCTTGAATATCTGGGCTGAGTGCGGTGCGGTACATATTAAATAGATCATAGTTTGGGTAAGGTCGATTTTTGTTAAAAAAATACTTGTCTTATCAATCATTGTCTAATGTAACATTTTCAACCTTTCGGATAAAGTGCTCATTTATTTGTCCGTCGTTAAATAGAATTTCTGTTAAATTGGTCGAAAGCATCTTGTTTACTTATTGTTATCTTGTTGGTTAATGAGATGGTATGTGGAATGAAGCGCAGCTTATTTCCTTGACCACAAGTGAGTCTAATGCTAGATTATTTATCTCTAAAGTATATTCTTCTGGTGGGCTGTCCTTTCTAGTTCATTTTTCTTAATATGATAAGGAATATTACATCTATCCATCAGATACAAACATCAGAATTGATAAACTAAAGTCATGTAGGTCATGACTATCAAAATATATACAATAAGTCTATTTATTACTTGTATCTTTTTTCTTCTGGATTGTCTTTGGAAAATCATGGAGCATGTCTGACGTGCACCGCAAGCAATTTCTTGGTTCATTGGCACTTAGATATGAAATGTAAAAACAGGTTGAACATTGTAACCTCGAAAGATAAGATGTTAGTTCAAACAATTTTATATTATCATTACTAATATTTTCCTTATCAGTAATGACTTGACGCATTAATAGATTATTAATAACAGGATTAACCATTTCATTTATTTTTTCTAAATTGTAATTTCTATATCTTAAATATAACGTTATCATATCTTGCGGCAATGATTTTCTTTCGAATTGTGTTATCCCCTTATTTGATTGACGAAAAAAATGATCAAGAAGATACCATTCAAGCTCCTTCAGTTCCTTCTGATCTGACAATCCGAGGCTCATCATCAATATACTGAAGCCTATTAATAAAACAGCTTATCTGCATGAAAATATCATCAAATAAGTAGGTTTTATCTATACTAGATCGCACTCATCGTTGAATCCTGTCAATACAAGGGAATAGCAAATAGTCACGTTTCAAATTCGAGGTCCTATTGTATTCAAGCTCTGCATAGTATGGTCTTGAGCGATTCTGTGTTTGGTATTGTGATACCTACAATTGAGACAAAATTTTCTGATAGGCTACAGAATCGCATTATTCAATACTTATTGAAAGATAACTAAAGAATATGCTACAATATCAAGATGGCAGCACTTATGACAGTGGTCCATAGACCATCCTTATTCCCTTCTGCTGATTGGGTAAAATTTTGCGTTTTGTAAATTTTTTCAGAAAGCTTCCACTGTTCTTCCCGTTGATCCCATGTAAGTGTCGGATCATTAGGTAAATTAAGGGTTGTTGCAAGCATCTCCATAGCCATGTCCTCTGCATAGTCTCCAGCCTTCTGTGCAGTTTCGCCAGTTGAGTGGTGTTCTGACAGGTAACCATGCTGTGTATTATCATCGGCAGGGCGTGCTAGACCAATAGAGGATGCAATCAACCTGTTTGGTTCATTGGTAGAAGAGCGAGCTAAAATCGCAAACGCAATTTGTCCTGGCCTCAAATACTTTCTTCCTTCTTGTCTTGAAATTATTTTGCATTGTGGTGGTTTTATACTTGACACGGAGACAAGATTCAGGTCAGCTATATCTGCGTCACGCAATGCAAGTTCGAACGATGTAAGATGGTCCTTGTGTACCCCCTTGCCTTTTGTCAGAAACATCAATTTGGGAACATAGAACATGGGATCTGACAATGAGGCAATAAAAGGTGGAGATGAAGTTGGCGGCTGAGGAGAAGTCAGTGCACTTGATTTGTTGTTGCTAATATTTGTAGTTTCCATGACAATCATCAATAGTTTTCACGAGCGAGTGTCAAGCATGCAATTGGACTCAAGTAAAATGATAATAAGTTGATTCTATTCCGGCTCAAAGCTTTACGCATAATGTTGCTTACATATGAAATTATTATATTTTATCATTTTAAAAATCTGGGATAAAAGTATAATAGTAATTAGATTAGTGATCCGTT
>JAATVT010000095.1 GCA_014523685.1 Nitrososphaerales archaeon TH5893 | reverse complement strand
CATTCTTCTTTTTCAATGCCTGTATCTCCTTCTCCAGACCGACATTTTTCATTTTTAGAAAAATAATCTAAGAATTCTTTGGATACATAAGCTCTCTCCCCTAAGCTTAGCTGATTGGCATTATTGTTGTCCTCACGAATCCAGATGATGTTTCCGTCAAGGTCAGTTTGCAATCTCTTTGATCTTTCCAAATACCTTAGTATTGTATTTATCTTGAAAAGATTCAAACGCGGTTCAAGAATTCTTCGTAGATCTCTGATCCTAGGGTAGCCTCCTTCCACCTTTCTTAGAGTTGTCAAGAAATAGTTGATGTCTTCATCAGTGATCTCATTGGTTGACATTCGTTTCCTTTTTTTGGATTTATTAGGCTTAATGTGACTATCTTATGTATTACTATTTTTAAATGCATTGAACATAAGGAGACGATATTAGAAGAGGAAGAAACCCTATTAACCGTCGACTTTTTGACTGACCAACCTTTCCTTATTAACATTTTCAATGAGTTATCAAAAAGTGGGCTAATTTAATTATGTTATCGATGCACAATCTAGATTATCTTGGTCAACGCAGTATGAGTTCTCTTCAGGATTGCTTGGGGGCAGAATGAGTTTATCTAAATCTTGAAGTTTATGTTTTTCATCATCAAATAGAAATATCTCAACTATATTTGTACTTAAATCCGTATCTCCTACCCTGGAGCTGAGATTTGTATAATATCTTCATCACGATTTTTAATTTGATCAGGGATGCTTCGAAATGGTGCTTTTGATAAAGACCCTCCCAAGCAAATCTTGAGCGAGTTACGTTTTCAACGCAAGAATCAATATTAATGTCATAGAAATCATATGAATACAAAAATTCCGGAATTAAATCAGATAGTTTATTCTAGTAATTTTTGGTATAGTTTTGTATTTAATAACTCTATAAATCTCGTCATGGAAATACTATTGTGGAAATCAAAAAACCAATTACAAGGAGAAAATCAGAGAATATAAGGCATCCAAAAAATATTGATAATATCGATCTAGTTCTACTCTCTTGTTTGATACTATTAATACTATCATCTTTTTCAATTTATTATTCACCGCGTACACATGATGTGAATGCACAGCAGCAGAAGATGGCCACGGCTCCCACCGTAACCAATCAGACTCCTCCCAGTCAAATATTACCAAATTCATTGTCAGTGACTGATAACAAAATGGGGGATACTCAACTTCCGTTACGAGCATCCATAATAAATGAAAAGTATGACGGAAAATTAATGGACCTTAAAGCAGGTGAAGGAGAAGGTAAACTCTCAGAATTTTTTCCAATAGTCACATTTCGTCTTGATACACAACTAACTGGGTTTGAAGAGAGGGCCCCGATTGTTGAAAATGTATTGATAGGACCGATAAAATCGTATGATTCACGAGACGATATATTAGAGGAAGCAAATTATTGGAAAGATATTCCTTTGGGCGAGAGAGTTGCGTTGGAAATAGATCACCCAGGGAAACATTATTTCATTGCTTCTGTGGAATTTGAAAATGGTACCTCTGGAATATATTCTGGAGTAATGGATGTTAATGCTTTAGGGATAAAACCATCCCCTAATGACTCTATACAGTTCCAGCTAGACTCTGCGGATATATCATCTGGAGTCGTCATAATAAACCAAGCGGACATGACGGCTAGTGAGTCGGATCCAGTATTTCAGCAACTTGTCTACAGGATTATATGTTCCGATCTAAGTGAGAATGGATTTGAAGTCTGTGGTACTGAAGAGGAAGAGGCAGTAGCTGAAGAAGATGATGATAACAAAAATAATGACGGCAATAAGGATGACGGAGAAGCGGATGGTGATTCTGATGATGTTGAAGTTCGAGGTGATGGTGGTAAGGGCGGAATATATGACGTTGACAACTGCACAGGTGAACAATGTGAAGATGCAGATAGGGAAACAGAGGAAGAAGAGGAATCAGATGATTGTGAAATCAATCCTGATTTATGCAAAGACAATGATGGAGATGAGGATGATTCTAGTGGTAGCGATGAAGAGAATAATGATACTGTAGAAGAGGAAGAGCCAGAAAATGAGAATGCAGCTGATGCGTAACAGTGATAGCGATGATTAGTTAATGAATTGAGAAGATATTCAAGACCCTTCCTGCGACATCGATAAAAATTACTTAGTTTCCTTAACTTATCCTTAACTTTTAGTTATGAATGCAAGCAAAATAAATCAAAAATCTAGTTGCATTGAAGGTTCATACTTTTTTCGAGAGTTTCTAACCATGAGGATCCCTCACGTTTTTTAGTAACACAGTTAGAAATACTCTGGCAAAGTTCTTTGTTCAACTGGATTTTTCTTCTCTATATGAATCAAATTGGATAGTTTTATTCCAACTTTTCTAACAGTAATGGCCTTCGTAGCAGGATTCTTTATATCTGAAGACCAAAAAGAAAATTTGTCAAGTAGAGCTTCTACTACACTACCAATGCTTTCTTGCCTATTTTGGTAGGAAGAATACGATATCTCCCTTGTTTCAATTAAAAAATCAGATCTAACAATCTTAATACCTACTGTTCTAAATTCGTAACCCCTTCTATTTACTCTATCATAAACTTCATCAACTAATTCATCGATGTAATTCAGTATCTTTTCCTTGTCTTTCGTAAATGGATATAATGTTTGCTCTGCGCTGATAGAGATGTTGTCATTTCTAGGCGTGACTGCCTCTGTATCGCGCCCATTAGCTACTTGCCACATCCATAATCCATGTCTTCTGCCAAATCTGTCTATTAGTTTCTGAACGTTTTGCTTAGCGAGCTGCCCTATGGTTTTAGTTTTAAACTCTTCTTTTAATACTTGCTGAGTCTTAGTTCCTATTCCGGATATTGCTTCTACAACCATATTTTCGAAAAATGCTGACAATTTACCTGGGGATATAATTGTGAGACCATCAGGTTTTTGATAATCGGAAGCAATTTTTGCTGCAGATTTAGTATTAGCCACACCTATAGATGATAAAAGTCCGATATTCTCTCTTATTGATTTTTTTATTCTTAAGGCATATTCTTCAATTGCAACAGGGGCATCAGAATTTATCCTAAGAGTACAGTCCAGGTACGCTTCATCTATACTAGACTTCTCTACAGAGTCAGCATATTCTTCTAATATTCTCATAACTTTTTCCGAAATCGCTCTATAATAGGGAATTCCAACAGGATTTAATATGAGTGCAGGATACAATTCTTTAGCCCGTGTCAGTGACATGGCTGATCTGATACCGACCTTTCTAGCTTCATATGAACATGAGGCCACCGCACCCTTGGTTATATTTCCCTTTTGCTCATCTGTCATGATTACAGCATGTGGTTTTCCTGTGAGTGACGGATCTCTAAGCTCTTCGCATGACGGAAAGAAAGCATCTAGGTCGACACACATAATTATTCTACCAACCCATTGTTCATGTCCGTATTTTTTTTGTGGTAAAGAAAGCAGGTCTAAGACTTTGTTCGCTTCTGAAGGTTTGTCGACAACTATAGCAGCAAAATCAATATCTTCTCCATCATTTCTTATTTCTTCTCCTATTTTTTCGATCCACTTCCTTTCATTTACATTAATTCTCAGGTATAGAAAATCTCCCGTAACTACGGGGTAATAGTGACGCCTTCTATGACCAACAATATCTGACCAAATTAGCGCAGCCTTGTGTCTTTTTAAAATATTATAGATCAGGTCCTGGTACCAAGAATATTGATCAAATTCCAATGCCACCGAATAATCATGATAAGAGCAGACGTCCAATAGCTCTTCAAGCCATTGTCTACCTTCCTTAATATTAAGTGAAGTTTGATGAACCACAAGTGCAAGAATCTTCTCTTCTAATGGAGCAAGTACCTCCAAAAATTCTCCCATCCTGTCTGTATTGTTAGTGATGGTAACAGGCAATTTCAAAGTGAAGCGAAAATCAATAGGGGTTTGCTCAGACCATTTTTTGATTGTATTTCTAGTAGGTAGACCCGAATAATAATTACTTCTTCTGACTGCCTTAACTTCCTGCTGAATGCTTCCAAGATCTAATTCTACAAAGTCAAAAACCTTGGAATAATGGGCAAGATAATCTTTTTCATCCAAAGTGTCTGGGTAGAAGTCAGTCCATGATGAATAAGCCCAACCTGAGCAACCGACGTAGTACTTCAAAGTCTTTTTTTGCTATTCCTCCTTATATAAAATTATGATTGGCCAACCTGTCTCTAATATTTTGCCGTATGCTCTAATCGATTTTGGTATTCCAACTTCCTTTGCCAGTGTGTTTTTTGAAAATGATCTATCAGCGAGAGATTTCTAAGAAGAAATCCATAAGCGGTTTTGGGTGGAAGTCCCTAATATATTCGGAAATCCTACTTATTTGTTTTGAAAACTATAATCAATCTGATTTAGTATGATCTTTTCATTGGTGCATTGTTGGTTGCATACTTTGTGTCAGGAAAGCAACTGTATAATATAATAGGAACAATTTTCATCGATATTTGTATATGATAGAGCTCATTATTTATGGCTCACTAATAGGGTTATCCGTGAGAACCCTATTGCTAAGCTTTATCTTGATTTTGATATTCTCCTTTTTATCACATCTCATATACGCACAACAAGACATACCCGGTGTTGTTGCCTCTATGGGAAATGGGGAACCAGCTGTTATAGATCCTGACCTAAAAATAGAAACGGTAACAAAAGGACTTATGTTACCAACCACAATGGCTTTCGTAGGTCCAGATGATATACTAGTTCTGGAGAAGAATAAAGGGACAGTTCAAAGAATAGTAAATGGACAAATGTTAGCGGCACCCTTGCTTCAAGTAAATGTTTCATCTGAAGTAGAAAGAGGTATGCTAGGAATTGCAGTTTCAAAAGATAACCAGACTGGAAAACCTAATGTATTTCTTTATTTCACAGAATCAGAAGGGGCGAAGCCTTTGGCCAGCAGGCTTTACAAATATGAGTTAACGAATGATACTCTGGTCAACCCCAAACTTCTCCTAGACCTTCCAGCGGTACCAGGTCCACGTCATAATGCAGGAAATATTATGATTGGTCCTGATAACAATCTGTATGTTTCCGTAGGCGACCTGGACGGCCACACCACTATGGCTCAAAATATGAAAGACGGAGGAAAGCCAGATGGAAGTAGTGCTATATTGAGAATTACTCAGGACGGTCATATACCGGGAGGAGGTATTATAGGGGATGATGGGATTAGCAGGAAGTACTATGCTTATGGGATAAGAAATAGCTTCGGAATGGATTTCGATCCTTTGACGGGTAAATTGTGGGACACAGAAAACGGCCCTTCCTACGGTGACGAAATCAATCTCGTAGAGCCTGGATTCAATAGTGGATGGCTAGAAGTTCAAGGAATGGCTCCGGTCAATTTTTATAGCGAACAAGATTTAGTAAATTTTTGGGGGAAGGGAAATTATAGTGATCCTGAATTTGTATGGACTGACACGGTTGGACCTACTGCGATAAAGTTTCTTCCGTCTGATAAATTGGGAAAGCAGTACTCAAATGATGCTTTTGTGTCTGACGTTACTCAGGGAAACATATACCGTTTTGATTTAGCCAATAACAGGACTGGTCTTAAAGTTGAGGGTTCTCTTGCTGACAAAATTGCAAACAACGGAACAGAAAATAGCGATATAATTTTTGGAGATGGTTTTGGTGGAATTTCTGATCTTGAAGTTGGACCATATGACGGCTATCTCTATGTTGTCTCGCTGGGACATGGTGCTATATATAGAATTGTTCCAAAATAGCGATAAAGTAATGTACAAAACCTTGCGAATCAGTAATTATAAGAATATAAAAAAAGAACGTACAAGTAAAGCTGAGTCATTGATGTAGAGATCTTCCTATCCTGAGACCCCTCCACATGCACAGTACCCGAATTCATCAATTCTGGTATCACAAAATGGACATCGTTCTTCTTCGTAATGATCATTTTCGCCTTCTTTGCTTCCTACGCCACCATATACAACCTGATCAGCATTTTTGCCCCAAATCTTTTTATGAATATTTATGTCTTCGGGAATTTCTTCATGCCCCATATACAGCTAATAAGATCTGATAATCTTCTATTTAATAGTGCATATAAGATGGTGTTGTTTATAGTAAACTGTTGGTCTCCGAGTATCAACTCTTAACTATTTTTTATCCGCCGAAGCTCGGGTTGAAAGACAAAAACATTCAAATTCTCATGAATGATGAATTTTAACCTCATATAATAGATGATCTCTTTTAAGTATCTTGATTATGGGCCTGTTTCGCTAAAGCATTCCAAATGACATAGATAAAAAAGATAGTCTCGTTAGTTACGGTGGTAATGCTGCAATCTCATACGTTGGCTCTTCTTCCAGAGCTGATGCCTGACCCAAGCCACGCGTTAGATTAAGGTCTACCTGTAAGGGATTCGATATTGGCATAGTCTTACTCAAATCTGTAAATTGGACCACCGCTATTACGTTCTGCGTAGAATTGCCTCTAATAGTAGTTTTAATCTCTTCCATACCTGACCTATTGACAGTAAATCCATTCGGAAATGAAGTCGACTTTATGGCAGTTGTATTTGGAGCGTAAACTTTCATAACAGCATTTATTGTATTTCCAAGTAAGGTGTTATTAATAGTTGTGTAATTGACTCCGACCTTGACCTGATTTCCTGAAGCAGATGTCAAAGGAGCAAAAGTAGCAGAATTTAACTCAAGAGATATTTCCTTTCCATGATTAGCAAATGCCCTAATCATCTCTATAGGCGAAAGAAGTAACATTTGTTGTTCAATCGAAGTGATGATGTTGATATCCAAATAACTACAAAAGTTACTTAGAGCAATGAATGTGCCTATTATTGAAGTCTTGATGGTTAATGATGAGCATAGAAATTTTCTCTGCGTAGGCGATAACTTTAGGATCCGATACATTTCTAATGCCAAATAATATCTTAAAACTATTATTTGAATTAAGTGTTGTAGTAGCTTTTGTTTTCAATTTGTCTGCTCAATATAAACTCGGCAGATTTACCATCTCTTTGAGAATATATGTTTGCTTCTGTCGGCCGCCCGTTTAGATGAAGAGTTATCCTATGCCTGGGGTACACCCAAATGATAGGATGCCACTTGCCTCTTAACGATTTTAATCAACAATCATATCTTAAACTTTATCATAGCAAACATTACTCATTTCCTGAGTCCTTATTCTTCTTATCCTGAGTGGTAATGCTACTTTTATTATGGTTCATTTTTAACCTCATCGAATTCCAGAATCTCCTTTTTAGTAGCCTAAGACAATCTTCACAGACAACAATAGCAGCATCGTCTACACCTTCATTTATTTGAATTTTAGTTTCAAATTGTTTCCCGCAATCCAAACATATCTTCTTGGTGGTCATGGTCCGTTCTAGGCCTTTGCAACCATAATATAACTGTAGAACAGCATTATCATTTGCGTCTTAATTGTATTTCTATAAATAAAGCGATAGCGTTAAAGGTAGCCAGACGCGTCCTCAATAACTTTTTTATATTGAATTCATACTATACTAGTACCATCCTAGCTTTATCTTAATTTTGAGATAAACAAATAATAGATATTTAATTATAAAATAAACTCTATAGGTCGTCACCTTCTTTAACCTAAGTAACCGATACTTTATGAATGACACAATGTCTAAACATCTTAAGCATGACACTTTATTAACTCATTCTATTTGTGAAAATACGTAGTTAATACCAAACCAAATAACAAGGTATAGATATTATTCACCATTCTCAGTAATTCAACGGGGAGACTTTCAACACCAATAAAACCCCTATCTCACAGATTTGAAATGATTCATATTCGTCAAAATTATATTCTATTTTCGTAGATGCAACGGCCAGACTGGGACACTTACTTTATGCTTCAGGCAGAAATAGCAAGACTGCGCTCAAATTGTGTTACAAGACATACTGGGTCGGTGATCGTAAAAGAAAATAGACAAATTGCTACTGGTTATAATGGAACTCCTTCAGGAATCAAAAATTGCTTCGAGGGTGGATGTCCTAGATGTATAGCAAGAATAAAGGGAGAAACTAAAGCTGGAGAAAATCTGGATAGATGCTTATGTACTCACGCTGAAGCTAATGCGATAATGCAGTGTGCACTATTCGGAAATGCTGGAAGTACAAGGGGAGCAACCATGTACTCTACTTTTTCCCCCTGTATTGAATGTAGTAAAATGGCAATCAGCGTAGGTATTATAAGGATGGTAGTGCTTGCGGATTATCCAGAGGATGGGACGAGACTCTTGAATGAGGCAAATCTAGAATTGGTTAAACTAGATTATGGAGTTCTTAAGCCTTGGAAGTCTCTCATAATCAAAGATACTAACCTATCATCAGAACTTGAGAAAAGCTAGAATTAGCAAGAACAACATCACTGAATCAAGAGGGACCTTAGGTAGAATAGATAAAGCAGGTTTTGGTTTTTCAGGCATGCAACATACTAAAATATCAAGTTTTACCCTAATTATAAATGGATATATTTGATAAACTTGTATATATTATAGGACCGGTTGTAGCTGCTCTTGCATTATATATCAGATATAGATGGAGAAAACAAGACCAAAAACATAGATAGGTCCACGCCGGTGAGTAATTAAAATAACTTCAAGAGTACCAGGCATTAGCTATTTGTACTTAGTTACAAAGCTTTCAAGAGATCGTTTATCCATGTTGTAAGCTTCAGGTTTTCTAAACTCTTTTTCTTTTGGTACATTTGACATTAGTACATCGTAAGACACTTTGAGCTGTGTACTAATTGCGAAGCAAGGTTGTGCAATACTATAAGGCCAGACATATTATATCGCATGACTCGCGCTTACTGTCAATTCTTGTCTCTCCTTCTATCTCTCTTTTTATTGCAAAGTACGGGTCAGGTATAGAGTTGGCCATATCTCTATCAGGATTCATACATATTCTGCATGCAAGATATATTTGCATTCAAAATCGTACGTTTTCAATCTGCTAACTAGTCAATCATACGTCCCTCGATTGACACTTATGCTCAACTTCTGATTATAGTATTCAATGCAACACTATTGTCAGCACTGAGGTCAATATTCTGTCCACCATTATTCCAGAGAAATAGCTTATTGATGTTACCATTTAGAGTTGTAGGATTCCCTGTTGTTGGATCTGGTCCCTGATCTGTCCATTCAAGTCCACGGTATATGAAGTCTGTACTTGCGCTATTGGTGCTATTCTCTGCCACATGTTGAATTCCCCATTTGTCTGGTGGATTCAGTATGACCGTACCATCGCTAGGATTGCAGGGTTCAAATTCTGTAAGTATTCGTCTATTCTGATCTATGACTTGATTATTGTTGACATTGGTCACAACAACAGGAGTCGAAGTAGATGTTAGGATAGGAGGAAAGGGGAACGAATTTGGAGAGGGAAATGTTGTTGGAGAATGGGTAAAAATAGGTACTCAATTATGAGCTTAACTCTATTTCCTTATTAAATTTAGAACTTATTCGCTGTAGGCATACCTTACGATTCACTCATTTTATCATAATGTCTATATACACAAATCACAAAACATTTAGAAGACATGACTAAATGTATCGCCTTTCATTCGTATAAAGGCGGCACTGGAAAAACAACAATAGCCTCCAATTTTGCTGTCTTGTTGGCGAAAAAAGGATATCGTGTATTCCTTATGGATTTAGATGTCTATGCCCCCAGTCTTCAGGCGTACTTTGAGAAGGAGCCCAGAAAATGGATTAATGATTTTTTCTGGAGCAATGCGCATATCGATGATGTTTTGGTGGATCTTACACATATTATCGATGAAAATAATTCTAGTAGCCCAATTAATGGGAAGTTGTATGTTAGCTTCTGCAACCCAAAAAAGGAAGAGATATACAAGCTCGATGGGGGTGGAAAACAAGATAATTCTAAGATATAGCTACTTAGAAGGTTTGTACTTTTACGGGAGCAGATAATTTCCAATTATGATTCAGATTATATTATAATTGATACAAGTCCAGGCATAAGATACTGGTCGATAAATGCATTGGCTGTCGCAGATACTCTTTTTCTAACTCTTAAGATGGATAATCTTGATATTGACGGTACTAGAAAGATGGCAGGCGACATCTACAGCTCATTTTCAAAGTTTGGCGCTAAATCATATCTTGTATTAAATAGAGTTTCAGGTTATTGTACCCCCTCGTCTGCAGTAACAATGAATATCGCTACCCCGTCTCCAAACTCTGCTCAATCAACTACTATAAGTAATAGTATCAATAAAACCGTTGCATTACAACAAAATGAGAGCGAGCAAAACGATATCGGTAAGCTACTTTCTACTGACGTTGGCTTGGACATTATTTGTACAATTCCCTGCTATTGCGACATTCAGTTTAGCAGGAGAGAATTTCTTACGGTATTAAAATACCCTGATCATCCTTTTGCAAAGCGAATAG
>JAATVT010000094.1 GCA_014523685.1 Nitrososphaerales archaeon TH5893 | reverse complement strand
ATTTCGTCTATAAATCTGAACCGTTTGTATAGGCTATGCCTATTTTCCTCACAGATTAGTAATGTACCAAAACCCTCGTCTTTTGCGCCTTTAAGGATTTGGAGTGCGCTATGAGAACCTAGAGTTGCTATTGTCATAGGCTCATCTTGACTCATCTTATCAACCAATACAGTGATTTGAATACATTTGAGGGTGATTAAAATACTTCGTGTCCAGTATAAGTAAATAACAAGAAGCAAAAAGACATAGAATTGATAGCTGCCTTCTAAAATATTTTTAGGAGATTTAAAAAGCAGAAGCGGTATTTCAATTTCATGAAATTTGGATATTCCTATCTTAGTTCTGACACCATAATTTTATTCTATGAGAAAAAGAGCCCATTCTAAAGATTAGCCTACTATCTGGCCACTAGACGGGGGTTTGTCACAAATTCTGAAATCAGTTTTATTGCAAATCCCACTCCGCCTACCGCGCCTATACTAAGCAGAACAAGACGCAGATGTGTAGTATAATCTTCCTTACTAGTTTTTTTTGCCAACTTCAATGTCTGAAGTATTTCAATTGTTTTTCTTTGCACTATACCTAGAATAGGAAGACTTTTCAAGTAGGCAATTAAAGTCTGCCGTAGTCTTATTTGAATGTATTGTCTCTATGTATCCGACTATATTATCCGAGTTAGGTTAATGATTACCTTGTTAGAGACGTCTTTACGGCATACATTGGCTCTTTTTCAGTTCTTTGCATTTCTACAAACGTTTCAGTATTTTGGACCCCCTCAATTTTTCCAATTCGTTCGATAACGACGTTATGCAATTCTTCTAATGTGCGTGAACTCAAATTTACTATAATGTCAAATCTTCCGGTAACTTCGGACAATGTTCTAACTTGTGGAATTTTTACTAGTTCTGAATGGATGGGTTCTTTCAACTTAGGATCTCTGTTTATGCCTACTGTAGCTTTTACACCAATTCCAAGCATTTCTTCATTGACTACGACAGTGAATTTCTCAATCAAATTACGCTTAACAAGACGCTTTATTCTGCTATATAAAACAGATGCGTTCATGTTTAGTTTCTTACTGAGCTGTGGAACTGAAATACTTGCATCTTTGGTCAGTTCTGATAATATACGCATATCCAACTCGTCGAATCTTTGCAAATTTTATCCCATTTTATGGTTCCCGTTCATATTAATAAATGTAGTCAGAAATTCTAATTCACAGATACGAGGATACAATTCTGACATTCATAGTTCGTTATTCCAATAGACTAACCTTAGAAACTTTCCATCGAAATTATATATTCTGGCGCCCGCCCTACTTGATGTGCGGTCTACACAAGAAAATATTTTATATAAATCTCGTTAAAATTGTCAATATGTTTGGGAAGGGTAAAATTCGATCTGGTGAATACGTTTTTGTAGTTCAAAATGATCTAAATCATGTTAGGCTAATTATTGGGAGAATCCAAAATGTAAATGGAAGTAAGATTCAAGTCAATGGTTTCTATATTCGCCCGGTTGGCTTGATCGATCACGTCGAATCAGGAAGCGGAAAAGGAAGGCCATCTGAGGTTCTTAAGAATCCTGATCCCAATAATTGTATATTCATGTTGATTGATAGAGTCGAAACTGGAATGTATAATCAAGAAGTGGACCAGAATGTGGACAAGACCATCTGGATAAACGAAAAACGATATTTTGTCTTGGATGGGTGGGTGAGAGAAAACCTTCCGGACATGTTCGCAGATGTGCTACGAGCAACGTCCGAGGAGCAAAGATTGCAGGCACGAGGAATCCTAATTGAAAAAATGAATTCCCTTTATGAAAGGGACCTGAAAGATCATCTTTATGCAGTAGCTAGAAGCACAAGAGTATTGGAAGCTTGAAAGTTTTATATTATGGTTGAATATAGAACGACTTGTCTATGGAATATGTATATGCTGCTTTACTTTTACACAGGTTAAAACAGGATGTAACAGAAGATAATGTGAAGAATGTTATAAAAGCTACTGGCACATCACCAGATGAAGTAAAAGTGAAAGCCCTGGTAGCAGCTTTAAGTGATGTTAACATTGATGAGGCGCTAAAAACAGCTCCTGTTGCCATCTCTGCACCCCCTTCCGCCGCTCCGGCTCCGGCTCCGGCTACGGCCGCAGAATCTCCAGCTTCACCTAAGGAAGAGGAGAAGAAGGAAGAAGAAGCACTGGAGGGACTTTCCTCCCTATTTGGGTAGATAATTTTAATATTGAATCCTACGTCAGTAGTGTGGTCAGGGTATAGAAAGGTCAGTTCCCAGATACGGATAGATTGTATTGACGAGTTTACCTAGATATTCATGCAGCTGTGTATCCTTTTGAAGCCAAGTTTGCAGATAATGATCTTGCATGGAGCTCTGCTTCAGGCAGAAGTATGTTTTCTAGATTATCACGTGACAGATATTGAGATTCCCTCGATAAGGCAATTGCATGTTTTTGGGCCTTTAGGA
Organism: Nitrososphaerales archaeon TH5893; assembly: GCA_014523685.1. GTDB lineage: Archaea > Thermoproteota > Nitrososphaeria > Nitrososphaerales > Nitrososphaeraceae > TH5893. The sequence continues at coordinate 3,923 of JAATVT010000094.1, read as the reverse complement.
TCAATGGCCCAATTGTTTCCTTTGTGATATACGAAGAAGTTGTTGCCAAAGCAATTGCTTCTTGAAATGATCTTATCAATTCATTCTTGTATTCTTTGAGATTGATACTAAGTTCACTCTCATTGAATATTAATCCATCAGAAATGGCGAACGCTACGGATATGCCTGCCTCGATTGGCTTTATATTGAGTTTACTCATTAGTGAAGCCAGCTTCTGAGAAATTATCTGGCCTGATCTAACTACCGTTGTGTCCTTGTTTACCCAGATACTCCCCTGATCTATCTTGGTAGCTACATTTGCCTCTTTAAATTCGGAAAGAACTGGACCAGGTGTAATACCTGTATTCCCGGCCGGAATAATAATTTCTTTACTCGCAATATCTCCTCCCTTAGCTGTCAAAAACACTTTATTTTGAGAAAGAATTGAGTTCAGTTTAAATGGATTAATATTTGTGAACATTAAAGCACTTTGACCTTCAAGTTGTTCACTTAAACTATCTAAACCTGCGACATCTTTTACATTCTCAAAAGCTTTTTTTGCAACCTTATTTTTAATTATTGTGATCTTTATCTCGTCCCTGAACTTTTTGCGGATTGTCATAAGTTGTGTGGCCCTAACTTTAGTCATTTTTGAGAGTGCGATAACATCGAATTCCTTAGGAAGCTTTTGCAATTGCTGATACATTAGACGCTTCTTCTTCGGATAACTTGTGCGTTGCCTTCTTCCAGCCGATTCATTTTCTGCTATTGCCTTCAATTCTATCGCTCTTTCTTTTCCTTCAGTGATCTCAACCTTACTGCTTTCCCCATCGAAAATTTTATCAAAGCATTGCTAATATTCTTATCACCCTGAGGTAATTTTTTCTCAATGGCAGCGATAACTGCACTAGCATTCGAGGCTAACTGTGAATCATCCATCTTTTCATCTCCGATCTTAGTGGATACATTTAGCTGGTTTTTCGCCCTCGCACGGACAGAGCTTCTCATTCTGGTAGCTATTGATTCTATTGGTGCGCCATAAGGTAATGGGGTTGGCATCTTACCCTTGGGTCCCAAAAATTGCCCAAGGGAGCGACCCACCGCAGCCATTAATGTGGTATCAGAAAGGAAGAAGTCATACGCTCTTACAACTTTTCTTGCTTCTCTCCTATTAGTACCTAATCTATCAAGCTGGTCCTGCTCTATCACCTTGTCGATCTGAGCCTTCCTTGCTCTTGTGCCTAGGTCTCCTGATCCAACAACACATATAGTCGCCCCACGACTCGGTTTATGTGGTAAAGCAATCACCTCATTAACACTAAAGCCCTTTTTAACATCTATATCCTTGAGCACGAGAGTTAAGTCAACCGACTGAATGAACTTACGTTGATCGGTTTCCTCCCGAGCCTGTTTAACTAGCTCTTTCAATTGGGCTTCCATGACCATACCAGTTATAGTTTTTCCCAATGAAGCCACTTAAAATCGTTTAGTGAATTAGGTGGCCGGCGATCGATCACTATTTTCTCTAACCCTTCTCAGTTTATGCCGATAATTATTTAAAATGGCGGGCCCGGTGGGCTTCGATCCCACGACTTCCGGCTTTCTCCAGTAAATATAGAAGGCAGGCGCTCTGTCCAAACTGAGCTACGAGCCCCTTGTCCAACTTAGAAAGGCACGTTGAGGTGGACATAGTGAAATGTTAGCGTTCCTTTATAAAATGTTATTCGTTCAGGAAAAAGCCAGTCCATTCCTAGAAGTTACAAATGATGACAGATTTATCTTTTGAGAAACATATGACAATTCAAGAAAGTATAATAGAAAGAATGGTGTAAAAATAAAGGCTTAGGAGACTTAGATGATTGTCTGTTTTAGTCTTATATCATATAAAAATGGGTTCAGAATCGAGAGTTGGCATCTGCTATTCCGCTAAATTGTTTTTGGATAACGAGAACTTGCAATCTTTGTCCAGACTTACAAGGTCGAGTTGATGAATGGAGCTAAAAACCGTAGTTCCAGAAAACGGAAAAAAAATTGGTGATAAAGAAGAGAAAAATAAAAATGACGTGAATCCAACTGTTGAGGAAGCATTTAGGTTTCTAGAAGAAAATTCACGCAAGGTAGAAAAGACTAGGGAACTTCTGCATACTGCGGATAAGATAGATGTAGGTGTTCTGTCACACGAAATTGTTGAAGAAACTAGATTGTACAGACTTTTACATTACCGTCCGTTGGTTAGTAGGACAGCGAGGACGCCGATCCTTGTTGTGTATGCACTAATGAACAAGTCTTACATTTTGGATTTGCAGCCCGATAAGAGCTGGGTACGCAACCTATTGAGTCAGGGTTTCAATGTATATCTCATTGATTGGAAAACCCCCACAAATATTGACAAGTATGCATCATTTGATGATTATGTAAATTATTACATAGATGATTGTGTCGACCTCGTTACAAAAGCAAACTCTGTTGAGAAGATAACACTACATGGATATTGCCTTGGTTCGACCATGAGCGCTATGTATACTTCCCTTCATCAAGAAAAAGTAAGAAATCTAGCGACAATAGCGCCAATAATTGACACCGAAAATGATGGAACGGTCCTTGCGAACTTTGCCAAACATCTTGGGGTAGATAAAATAATCGAAACTTTAGGAAATTTTCCTAGGGAATACCTTTATGGATGCTTCTCGATGTTAAAACCATTCAAGCAAGGGGTTAACAAGTACATTAACCTCGTGGAGAATATCGACAACGTGAAGTTCGTTCAAAATTTTCTACGCATGGAAAAATGGCTGTATGATACGCCCACTATCGCAGGTGAAACCTTCAGACAGTGGATCCAAGATATTTACCAAAAAAACCTGCTAATAAAAAATGAGATGAAAATAGGTGACAATGTTATAGATCTTTCCAAGATCAATGTTCCCATTTTAAATATAGTTGCCGAAGAAGATCACCTTGTTTCTCCACAGTGCAGCGTGGCATTGAATGATGCTGTATCTAGCGTAGACAAAAGGTTAATGCATTTCCATACTGGCCATGTAGGTCTTATTGCTAGCAGCTACTCTCAGAACAATGTGCTTCCAAAAGTTGGACAATGGCTGAGGGTCAGATCACAATAACCCGTTCACCAAGTTAGTGCTACTATTGTTGTTCTATCAATAGTATTGAATTCTTGAATATTGTTTTTCGTTATCTGTGTTGACTGCTCTTTTGTTTTCTCTCGATAGGAACTACAATCACTTGGACCAAGTCACCTTCCTCTATATTTAATGCCTGTCTTTCTGCCTCTGGAATAGAAATTCGGCCCCCACTCTGAACTGTAGTCTTGAACATCGCATTGTAATATGTAAGCCCTTGAAGCATAGAGAAGTAGTTCTGCATGGCGTCTTGCTGTATTGTGGAAAATTGTTTGATAAAATCCCTTTGAGCATCACGACCTTTCTCCAGCGCATTCTTGAATGGCGACTTTGATTCATCCGCCGTTCCCGTTTTATTAGTCATTTGTGAATTGTATACTACCGTTGATTTATATTAATATAAGGGTGCATTTTTGACTCCTGTTGTTAAAGAAAGCGTGAACAATTGTCAGATGTATCTCCTGTTCGGTTAATCGCTTCTTCTATAATCCTATGAGACATCGAAAATCATGAGAATATTGATCTAGATCGGGGATTGCCGCCTGATTGATAATCATATTGTGAACAATATCAACAGAATCCATTATGTATTGCATTTAGTGCAACTGATGCCTTAATATGGTAATAGATACCTTTTATCACCAAGGTTTATATATTTATAGGATATAATACATACCATGTCTAAAGAGAACAATTCGACATCAACAAAAACACGTTCGGCATATGGACTATACGAGACAATAAATCAAAGCATTACTAGGGTAGTAGATGAAGTAGCAAAAGCTCAGCCTCAGTATTCGCAAT
>JAATVT010000093.1 GCA_014523685.1 Nitrososphaerales archaeon TH5893 | reverse complement strand
TTAGCGACTTCATATCGATCACAAACCGATATTTAACGTCGCTATTAACGACTCGCTGGTAAGCCTCGTTTACTTTTTGAATCGGGGTTAGTTCTATGTCGCAATAGATGTTATGCTTGTTACAAAATTCAAGCATTTCCTGAGTTTCTTGGATTCCACCAATAACAGAGCCTGCAAGGCGGCGACGTGCATTAGTTAGTGAGAACGCCCCAAAGGACAACTCTTTTTCTGGAAGACCTACTATAACCATTGTCCCATCGAGTCGAAGCAGATTCAAGAAATTATTCATGTCAAGCTCTACTGAAACAGTATTGATGATTATGTCAAAATTTCCTTTTAGTTTCTCAAAAGTCTTAGGATCTGACGTGGCAAAGAAGTGATCGGCTCCCATCCTTCTTCCATCTTCTTGTTTATTAAGAGAGTGACTCAGAACGGTAACTTCTGCACCAAGTGCGTGGGCGATTTTAACTCCCATGTGTCCTAGGCCACCCAAACCAATGATAGCCACTCTCTTCCCAGGGCCGGCATTCCAATGCATGAGAGGAGAATAAAGTGTGATCCCTGCACACATGAGAGGAGCGGCGCGAGGAAGCGGAAGGTCATCAGGAATACTCAGAACGTAGTTTTCATTGACCACAATCTTGTTTGAATAGCCTCCTTGTGTGGGAGTCTTCCCGTCCCTTTGAACGCCATTGTAAGTCAAAGTACACCCCTCGATACAATACTGCTCTAGACCATCGTAGCAAGAAGAACATTTGCGGCAAGAATCAACGAAGCAACCTACACCTACTCTTTCACCCACCTTGTAATGGCTAACATTTGTACCAACCTGGGAGACAATACCTGCAATTTCATGTCCTGGAACCATCGGAAACGCTGACCCGCCCCACTCATCACTCACTTGGTGAATATCTGAGTGGCAGATTCCACAGTACTGAATGTCAATAACGACATCGTGATCCCTAGGCTCACGTCTCTCAAATGCGTATGAAGTCAGAGGCCCTTTAGCTTGCTTGCATGCATAACCATGAACTGGTATCATTTTTTTCTCTGTTCAAGTACAGCGGAAGGTAATATTATTTAATAATTCGCTATGCTTATAGAGTCAAAATTTCATTCAAATTTACTCATTCATAATTATTCATACCCTCACCCAAAATGAATTTTTTTCGATGGTCTTGAATTAGGATGTACATCTTTTTAACAAACCAACAAAGCTCATATCGCTTTACATTACTTTGTTGCCTTTATAGCCATACCTTTGCATTATTTCTATAACTTCGTCATCGCTTACTTGAGGAAATTTTTTGTAAAATTGTCCGACAGCGTAAAATGGTTCAGGGGCGTATAGAATTACCACATCATCGGCAAGATTTTTTAGAGCATCAAGTGTATTATCAGAAGGAGGAGCAACAGGGGCAGCTATCACCAATTTTTTACAGAAATGTTTTGTCTTTAGCCATTTCGCTGCAGCTAGGATGGTTGCTCCAGTTGCAATTCCATCATCAACCAATATGACAATTTTTCCCTTTAAACTCGCTTCATATTCAATATTTCCTCTAAAACTAAGCAATCTGCGTTCTATTTCTTTTACCTGTGCCTTTGCTTGGGAATCAATATAATCCTGTGGAACATTCAAATGATTTACTATGTTTTCATTTGTAAAAATACTGCCATCCGGCATTACTGCCCCTATCGCAAGTTCAGGATTCAAAGGAGCGCCAATCTTTCTGGAGACAACAATATCAAGTCTACAGCCTAGAATAGATGCAATAATATCACCAATAACCACTCCTCCACGTGGAATAGCCAAGACAACTATTTTTGTAGATATCTTTTCATGTTCGGTACTATCTTCTGACATTTCATCTTTTAGCCATTCGAGTCTCTTGGCTAGCTGTTCTGCAGCATCTCTTCTGTCAATGAATATTGCTGACTCCATTTTTTGTCAAGTGGAAACCTACTTATTTGCACATATTATCCTACTTTATCTTTTCTCTTCACTCTAGTCCTCCAATTTCGAATTACCATGTAAAAAAACCTCTGTTCTGTAATTAGGTGTGCACTGAGAAATTAAAAGATACATTAGAAATATGAGAAGAGGAGTTATTATCTTTCTTGGGCTGTAGGTCTGATTAATACCTCATTGATATTGACATGATCTGGTGCTTGTATTACATATGAAATCGCATTTGCTATGTCTTCCGACTGTAGGATTTCCATATCCTTTGTAGCTTGTATATATCCAGTCATAGTTTCATCCGTTATTGATTCCAGTAGTTCTGTTGAAACAACTCCGGGCTCAATACATGAAACCCGTATGTTATCCTTCGGACTTAGTTCCTTTCTCAATCCTTCGCTAAATGCAGTTATGGCATGTTTGGTTGCGCAATAGACACTTCCTCCAGCAAAGACTACTCTACCTGCAACTGAGGAGATATTGATTATGTGCCCTGATTTTTGCTGTAACATATACGGAACTACTGCTGAGGTGCAGTATAGAACTCCTTTGATATTTACATCAACCATCTGTTCCCATTCTTCCACTTTGCCATATCTGAAATAGCTTAACGGCATCAAACCAGCATTGTTAATTAGAACATCAATTTTTCCCCATTTATTAACTGTAGCATTAGCCAGTGAATCGCAGTCCGACTTGCTTGTAACATCGAGTTTTTGAATTAATATTTCTCCATTATTCTCGATAATTTGTTTTTCTAGGTCTTGTAATCTGTCAGTGCGTCTTGCTCCGGCTACTACTCTTATACCCGCCTTTGACAATTTCAATGACGTAGCATATCCTATGCCGCTACTTGCCCCGGTGACTATTGCTACCTTATTATCCAACGAGTAAGAGATACCAATATGATTAAAAAGTTCGCTTATTTATGGATATACTATAAAAAGGGAATTATAGAAACCAAAAGACCAAGGACTAAAAGTTTGGCCAATACTTTATCCTTGTTATTTAGTATTCATAGCATCATATGCAGAATCAACGTCCCTTTTATTTATACTACCATATAGGCGATATATTCCCCCTCCGGTATTATCGCTGAGATAATTCCAAATTTGTGGACTTATGGGCAAGGGTTTGAACATTGATTTCTGATCATCATCTAGTATTTGGTATACTAATTGACCTATCACGATCTGATCTGGATTGGCGAATGCAGTCATTTTGGCCGTGATGCTTATTGTGTAGCCCAATATATCAAAATGGGGATCTCTCAGAATGGCTTTTCCGTCAACCGTATGAGTGTCCCACCCAAATTGTACTACCGCATTTTCACCAACATCTATTCCAATTCTTACTCTTAATTCTGGATAATCATATTGGTTCAAAATAGGATTTATTCCCTGACAAATAACCTTAATCATTGAAGATGCACATAATACTGCGTTAATACAACGTGAATTCAAATTATCTGCCGAGTCCACAGTAAAAAATGCCAGAATCGCATCACCAATGTACTTCAAGACATATCCACCATATGCTGAAACGATTAGTGACATTTCTTGAGAAAATGCCCGAACTATAGTTGCTAATCTGTTTACAGGAAGGGTCATAGATAATCTGGTAGAATCCACAAGATCGATGTATAGAATTAAAAAAGTAGATTTGGACTCTGCGTAATTCTTTAAAATGTTCTGCGTTTCTTCCATTGAAATGTCAAAATCAGACTTTACCTTAAGAGCCTTCCACATTCTTGTTTGTGCATATTTAATGGCGTAATCAATATTGACTGCCTTGTCTATGTGGAGTTTACTTATTAGCGGAATGTTAGCGTTTATTCTCATATTTCCTAGCAATGACGATGTAGAGGAGATTTTTGTCTCTCTTCCTTTTTCACTTTTTTTCTCTTCCTTTATTACCCGAAGAACATCCTCTTCATTCATATCCATTTGAAGTGCTATTACCTCCGACATTATTCCAGAATTGTACAAGTTGAGGATAGTTTGCTTTTGTTCTATGCTTAATTCAATTCACCGCCAGTAAGTTGATGATAATAATAATGATAAACATGGTTTTAAGTCTAACTTGT
>JAATVT010000092.1 GCA_014523685.1 Nitrososphaerales archaeon TH5893 | reverse complement strand
TTAAATGAGTCGGCCTGATGATGTTGGTTACATTCATTGGTATGCCAGGGTAGTACCATTCGGACGTTCTTATGAAAAGATGTGTATCGATAATTACGATCCTTTCTCTTATATCTGCTATTCTCTGCGCTGCTTCCTCCTGAAGATTCCTTTGGTCTTCAATAGGAAGGTTCCGCATGTCGTCCCTAGTCTTGAGTCCCTTCTTTTTCGCCTCTTCAAACATCAGTGAGCCAAATACAGCTGTTTCAGCCTTCAGTCCCTTTTCTTCAAAAATACCCTCAACTTCCGAGATTATCGTAGTTTTTCCAACCCCAGGTATTCCCAAGATTACTGCCCTTATTCTATTTTCTTCCAAGAAGAGCCGCCAGTTTGGGCATGTGAACATCCACCTGTTCTCGGATAAGAAGATTATAATAATTCACCAAGATGTCAACCATTAACAGGATTCCGATACCCGAACCGAACACATTCAATACGTCTGAAGTAGAAGCAAGTAGTCCTATTATTATGCCTCCCGCTATCGTGACGGAGGGTATGTATTTATTCAACAAAGTCTCCACGGATCCTTCTGAGCGCCTAAAACCCGGGACCTGTACGTCAGCATCGAGTAGGTTCTTTGCTGCCTTGCCTGCAGATAATCCTCCAAGTTCCACCCACAATCTTCCAAAGATGGTGACTATAGTAGTTAGAAAAAGTACATATATCACCGCTCTCAATGGGTCTTGCATAGCTACATCTAGGCTTCTGGGTGCAGTAATGTAGTAAAGCAATCCCCCTGTAGGCGTTTGAGGACTACTAGGATCAAACTGTGCAATCCAGTTAAACGCAGGGTTAGTATTTAGAGGGTTATAATTTGCCCACAACATCTGCCCCATGAAAATCGCGTTTGCAAGTAAAGCCGATGCCAGGATAACAGGAATGTTTGAAGTATACAATAGCTTTATGGGATATACAGCTGTAAAGCCTCTATACTTAGTAGATACGATGGGTATGTCAACATGTATTCCTTGGATATAAACGAGCACCAAGAGAACAATACTAGTCACAAAAAGCCCAAATAGGCTAGGAAGCTGGCCAACTCTGAATAGTGCGTCCGCAATATCGCCATTAATCGCGGAATCAATTGTGAAGGGGATGACTCCTACTGGACCGTCGTCAGCTGGGACCGGACTAAAGACACTCCACATTATGCTTGTTGCTACACCAGCCATAATAAAGAGACTAATGCCCGATCCTAGACCCCAACCTTTTTGGACGAGCTCATCTAGCATCATTACTATGAAACTAGCAGCAATTAGTTGCCCCACTACTATAGGTACAAAAGCAGGGCTTGCCACAAGATTACCGTAGACACTTACACCGTATAACGTGCCCTCAACAACTATTACGACTATCGTCACTATCTTGGTAGCTGATGTAAATAGAGCCCTGTCATCCGGATTTTTGAAATTAAGCTTTAGCAGATCCGATCCCTTCAGCAACTGCATTAACAGTCCTGCAGTGACAATAGGTCCAATACCAAGTTCCAATAGTGTTCCTTGCTGAGCAGCGAAAATTACCCTTGCAAAAGCAAGAAAATCAAATCGAGGATCGTCTGTAACCCCGTAAAGTGGAATCTGGCCCATCACAAGATATAGCAAGACGGCGATTCCGGACCAAATCAATTTCTCTGATAACTGTATTTTCTTTTTAGGTTTTTCTACTTGAGGAACATACCTTGAGATCGCCTTTACTCCTCTTCGGACTACGCTTTCACTTTGTTTGGTCTTCATTCGAAAAAATCTCTCCTCCCGCTGACTCTATCTTATGTTTTGCAGACGCGGAAAACTGCGCTACTTTAATACCAATAGCGCCTCCCATTTTTCCTCCACCTAATAACTTGTCGTAACCTAATGAAGTCAAATCCAAGAAGGCTTTACTGTTATCAATAAGAGACCCATGACGTGCAAACAGCGAATCTAACTGGCCAACGTCCACCCATTTTCGAACGATCCTTGGCTTTATGGAATTAAATGAGTCATGCCCAAAGTGATCTGGCTCTTCAATGACTGTACGTATCCAAAAGTGCTTATGCTTTCCTGCTCCTCCAACTCCTCCTCGTGCCCCTGATTGCCTATGTTGACCAACTTGACCCCATCCGCAATATCGACTTCCTCTCTGTTTTCTGCTCTTTCTAAGCCGAGTTGCCATAAATTTTACATTCTCCATTTATTCTTGGGATAAAGATATCGTACTGTAAATTCAATTATTTCACCTTAAATAAGTCTTACTGTACTTTAGATCATCCTTCTAATTATGTCGACCAGCTCTTTGTCCTCACCGAGAACTCCCTTCTGATTGTATTGTTTTTTTGTACTCTTTTTGAATCCTCCTCGTGGAGGATTTAGTGCAAACCATGGTTTCACCATTTGCAGATTCGAAAGTCTTACCTTATCTTTTGCAATGTCTGAGGCTAGTTCTTCTACACTACGATAATCCCCCGTTTCTGGCAAGAGCTTGAACGGCTTAGAGCCATCACCCTTGCCCCTTTTTTCCAATAATTCCTTTACGAAGTTTGCATCCACATGTGTCCATGCCACAAAGTCCTTAATCTTCTTCAACATACCAAGGGATTCCCGTGTTTCAGGCAAAATAGTTGCCCAGAATTTCTTGTACAAGTTGAGGCTATCCAGAGTATATTTGGCCCAATAAGGAACGTTGACGCTCCCTCTTATTCTTAAAACAACAAACGCCATGTTCAATGTCATCCCATTATATATGTACTTCTAATAGCATTGAAAATCGCCTTCGTAGTAGACATCATCGTATTTGTGGATCCAAACGATTTTGTCCATGCATCCTTTATACCTGCTAACTTGAGAAGTTTTCTGATATTTTCACCAGCTACCAAACCCAAACCTCTTGGACCGGGAATAATTTCTATTGTTACGCTCCCACCTTTTCCTCTGACCTTAAACGGAATTGAGTGTAATTCAGCGCAACGACACTCCCAGCTGCCACAACCTAACTTGACAGGTATGACGTTTAGGTATGCAGCATTCGTTGCCTTATCTATCGCAATCCTCATTTGTGCTGCCTTACCTTTTCCTAGTCCAAACCATCCTGCTTCGTTTCCGATTGCTACCAACGAATCGAAACGTGTCATTTCACCGGCATCGGTTTGCTTTTGGACAATACCAACATGAACCACCTGAGTTTTCATATCCGGGATCAAATGTTTTACTATCTCGGACTCATGAATCCTCATGCCGTTTTCATATACTTGTTCCATAGAGTTGATTTTGCCCTCTAAAACTAGGCTTCCTAGTGTCGTCCTAGGCTTCCATTCCTCAACTTGTTCTTGGTATTTAGAATATCTACTCATGTTCCTGTTTTACCTTTGACTGATTCCTCAAGTTTATGTACCTTTGCATGCTTATCGGATATTTCATGCATATCTCCGCTCATGATTAGCTTTGATATCTCCTCGACATGCATTTGATAATTTTCAGGCATCAGCCCCTCTCTAATAATGGAGGAAAAATTCTTATTGTACTTTTCGATATCCTCTGCCTTTAATTTAGTTGCGTAGTTTGCAATGTGTTGACCATTGAGTCGATGGTCTGGTGGAAATGACTCAGATGAAATCGGAATATTTACACCTGCATGGACAATTCCCTTTACGCAAGCGGCGATTCGACTTGTAAATGGTTTATTTCCTATGTATAGTATAGCATTCTTAACCTCCTTTTCTAAAGCCTTCCTACCAAGCAAAGTACCAACTAGAAAACATGCCGGTAGACTATTCAAGGACCCTTTCCAACCATGCCGCCGGAGTTCTCTGCTATGAGTCGAAACCCTTACTTCGTCTCCACGAATTTTAGGTTTCAGAACCTGCGCGATGAGATTCTGATTGGTTATTTTGATGGTCACGAAATTTTGCCTACTAATGAGCAAGGCTTGTCTTTTGCGGTAATTAGTTTTATGGGTACGAATTCTTTTTAAAGTATGAACATAACTCATGATGATTCTCCATTAACAATTGAAACCCTGACAAGTAAATAGACTTATAAACGTTTTAACTCTCTAGAAATAGTTTTAAGAAATGACTTAATGAAAATTATGGAATCTATAATTTGTTTCTCCGGAGTGATATTGTTGCAGCAAAAGCGCCTGCTCCAATACCATTATCTATATTCAGTACTGCCATGCCTAGGGTACAACTTTGCAACATTGTCCCAAGAGCTGCAATCCCATTGGAACCAAACCCATAGCCAGTTGAGGTAGGGACCGCTATTACTGGAATATCGACAATAGATGAAACTACACTCGGTAAGGCACCTTCCATTCCCGCGATTACAATAATGGCATCTACATCTTGAAGTATCATTTCTTTTAGCATGGGAAACAATCTGTGAATCCCAGCTATTCCAACGTCATAGGACAATAATGAGCTACATCCCATGGCCTTCGCAATTAGTCGAGCTTCTTCAGCTATGCCTATATCAGCCGTACCTGCTGCCAAAATTCCAATTTTTGATTTGCTATCGTTAGCCTGAAATGAAAAATTCTTAGTTACAAGCATAGTTGAGCTCCTTCTCCCCACTTCGATCTTGAGTCTCTTCCTTTTGAGGGCAGAAGATATTTCAGAGAAATGATGTTCCTGGATTCTACTTATCAAAACGACATCTTTTTTTGCAAGTGTGGCAATAGCAATACGAATTACGTCCTTGGGATTTTTTCCTTCTGATAATATTACCTCTGGGGTGCGTTTTCGTATGTCTCTACCCGTATCTATTTTGGCCAGGTTTTCCTCTATAGTCTCTACTGAGAACATTGAAATTTCTCTTAGAGCATTTTTGACGGTTGTCTCTCCTTTACTTAATCTAGTGAGAATATCTGTGAGGTTCAATTTAGTTTAGTAAAAATTCTCATTATTGATTATCAATCTTAATTTAGTCCTATTGATTCAATTGCTTCCTTAACATCAAGGACCCCTTTATTAAATATTTTTTTCTCATAGTCATTCAGTCTTAGCTCAATGATTTTATCCAAACCATTTGATCCTATAACTGCTGGAACTCCAATGCACAAATTATGTGCTCCATATTCTCCATCCAAGAAGGTAGAGACAGGGATAACTGATTTCTTATCTCTAATTATTGCCTCGGCAATGGTAGCTATTGCATTTCCGGGGGCATGAGTGGTTGCACCTTTGGCGGATATGACCTGAGCAGCCACATTCCTAGTTTTTTCAAAGATTTCGCTTGTTTGCCCATCTGACAAAAATTCCTGGAG
>JAATVT010000091.1 GCA_014523685.1 Nitrososphaerales archaeon TH5893 | reverse complement strand
GCTTATCATTATTGTATCAATTTGTATTTTTTTATGCCAACATTTCTTAGCCTCGGCTATGGTTCTCATCCCAATATATTCGTCAACCTGTCGGTAGCGATAACATAAATATACGAGTTTTCCAGAATGAAGATCCAGTTTTAGATTCTGATCAATATTAATTCTTTGAAGAGTATCTTTGTCGGGGCTATAAAAATGGGAGTATGGTTTTTGAGAAGTTAGGTCAATGTAGTCCTTTTGATTATCAATAAAGCAAGCACTTGGATGACCGTCAGTAATAAGGACTATGCGCTTGTTCGGAGAACCCTCTCTGATCAAGATTTTCGATGCTAATCTAAGGGCAGCTTGATAATTTGTGTAATGCATAAAATCCCCGCCCGGTTCAAAAGTCTTAAGATAAGGGATATCATTAGGAGAAATTCGTGAGGCTAAAGCCCCAAAACCTATGACAGATATTGAATCGGATGGGAAGAATTTCTTGTTAAAAATGAAGAGCCCCCAAAGCGCCTTCTTTGCTGCTTCGATTCTGCTTAAATCTCCAAACATTGACGAGTAACGCATAGTGGAGCTAAGGTCAATGCAATATACCAAAGATACCCTAACATCATGACTTGTTTCATACTCCTCAAAATCTTCTATATCCACCTCCAATGGAAGTTGAATCAGTCGATCCCCTTTTGCATTCCTTTGTAGAGTATTTAACAGGGATTTTGGAACATTTATCATTCTCAAATCATTTCCATGCTCAAACTTCTTGGTAGAATCAAGTACCACCGAGCCCAGACCTTCGGTCATCGTTTCATGTAATCCGATTTCTCCGTATTTCAATGGGTTCATGATATCCATTAATATTCTCTCACCTATCGTGAAAAAGGCTCTAGGAGTGAGCCATCTCAGGGAATCTTTTAGATAACCTCTTTCTATCAACTCAGTAATTATTGAGGCACCGGTTGACATAACGGTTGGACCAGATCGTGAGACTTGACTAGGATTCTGCAGTTGGCTTGAGCGCAAATTATCATGTTTTTGGGAATATTCATTATGCTCCATGTTTTCGAGCGACTGCGCAAGTTCTTGCAGATCAGGAGTGCGTTCACGCAAGACCTCTCTTTCGATCAACCTCATGTACCTGTCTAGGTCTTCTTTTTTGATACCAGCCTTCAGTCGAACCTTGCTATTGTGAAAATTGTCGTTCCCTTTATTAATGAGGAAATACTGGATCTCATTCAAGACATTGTTACCAGCATTGTCGCTATCCTGATTTTGTAGAATACCCATTTCCCTTTTTGTCGAGTAAAGGCGGATTAATCCCCCTTAAACCTTCGAGTACCAATTCGGTCACTGAAGCGGTAAATTCCCTATCCATATCATTATTGACAATTTGGATTCTCTTAACGTCTATTTCATACGGTTCGGCTATCTGGATGAATTCTTGATGTTCTTGCTTGATCTTTTCGACCGTTAGCCTAACAAATTCGTTCAGAGCAGGAAACATTCTGAGCTGCGATTCATAGTCTACGGCTTCATTTTTCACCTGGCCAAGACTATATTGTGAAACCACAAACGATTTGTTTCTCTCAAATTCTTCCTTAAATCTTTCAATTGTCTCAGAAGGTAGGTGTTTAGTGTATTCAATGGACACATCTCTAACGGCATTTTCAATTAATGAATCTAATATGTTATTTTTATTCTGATGATTGTCGTCCATTTCAGATAACTCGAACTTGCTGGTCTGACGAATGCAATCAAGATCACAAAATCTAGGAACTAGCTTAATTTTACCGTGTAATGCTCTCACTCGCTCAACTTCAGAGATTAAGATCTCCATAGAATGAATAGCCATCCTCACACTTACCCCTTTAGTGTGATCGATTTCAGGATGTTCTCTGGCTAATTGTGCTATTTTTGCAATAGTTTTGACAATAAAAAGGGGTACGAGAACTCCACTTTCGCGGCTTATTTGTGTCTCCTGAATTATGATAAGCATCTCATCAATGATATTGGTGGGATAATGAGTATGTATGTGACTCCGTAGCCGGTCAAACAAAGGCTCAATTATTTTCCCTGAATGTGTGTAATCAACAGGATTGGCAGTGGCCAGTAGCTTAACATTTGGCTTAAAGGTAACAGGGTATGAACCGGTCGTGAACTTTCCTTCTTGCAATACGCTTAACAGGGCTACTTGTTTGCGGGTATCAAGAACAGGGAGCTCATCAATGCACAGGACTCCATATCTAGCCTGCAACATCTGGCCTGGTGAGTAAGATTCAATACTGTAAAGTTCCACTCCTTTCTTTGCAACTCTTATCGCATCAATCTGCCCCATAAGATCTTTTACTGATATATCTGGTGTGGCAAGCATGTAACGATATCTATTCCGTCCTTCCATCCAGTCTATCTTCGTTTCCAATTTATTATTTCTAATTGATTTTTCACATTCTGGTGATACAACGAATTCAGGAGAGGGATATTCAGGGTCAGTATCATTTAGAAGGCTAATCATATCCTCTCTATGTATTGTCGTGGGTATATCATTGGTTAAGGATCCGCGAACAACGGGTATCGGGGAAAGTAGATGAGTAGCAATTGTTTCAGCAAGCTTGGTCTTGGCTTGTCCTATTTGCCCAACAAACAGTATTTCATGTCCCGATAGAATTGCCCTATTAATTGCAGGAATTACACGTTCCTTATAACCAATAATTCCCTTGTAAATTTCCTTTCCTGATTCCATTTTAAGAATAAGATTCTCTCGTAATTGCTTCTCAACCGATGCATGCTTGTAATTGATTTCAAGCAGTTGACCCAACGTTTTAATTTCCTTGTAATCTTGGGGAACGCCGGGCATTACCTCGTCATACTTAGGTAACGTGCGATAGGAGCGATTAACCAACTGCTCAATAGCTTGGGTCGCCATCTGTGCTATGTGACTTTCCAGGACGTCACAAATTTAAGCATTGCACAATAGCTAATTTATCAGAATATGATACTTTTAATATGTTGGTATATCAGATTTTTCGAGAATCCACTAGAGTGCATCATTGTTCTTGGAATGATAGTGCGAGGAATCACTCCAGGGCCAGGTATAGTTTTTATTGCGGGAATTAGATGCCATACCATAATTGTCAGTAGCAGAGTACAAGCACATTTTACGAATAGCAGGTAAAGATATTGCGGGTGCCAAAAAGATTGTTGTAGCCCTTAGTGAAATTAAAGGAGTTGGCTACAACCTAGCACAGGTAATACTTCAGTCTCTTAACATTAATCCGAATCTGAGAGTTGGATTTTTGACGGATAACGAAATATCTGAAATTGAAACAGGTATTAGAAATCCCTCTCGCATAGGTATACCAAGCTGGTACTTTAATCGCAGAAAGGACATGGATACCGGTGGAAACAACCACCTCATAACTTCTGATTTGGACTTCGCTGCATCAAGCGACATCGAAAGAGAAAAGTCAGTAATGAGTTGGAGAGGTTACCGACACATGTTTGGTCTTAGAGTTAGAGGACAATGCACGAGAACGACGGGGAGACGTGGTGGCGCAGTAGGTGTTAAGAAAATAGGTAAAACACTTCCTACAGTTCCCTCAGCCCAACCTGAAGCACAGTCGCCAGCCGGAGGGGCAGCCGCCGCCCCTGCGACAGGAGAAAATACTCAGTCTCCACAGAAAACATAAAGAGGGGATGAATTGTAATGGGAGATCCGCATAAGCCAAAAAAAACTTATCACCGACCTCGTAGAATCTGGACCATAGACCAGCTTAATGCTGAACTTTATATATTAGGCACATACGGTTTACGAAACAAGCGTGAACTATGGAAAGCACAGTCAGAAGTAGCACGAATAAGAAACCAGGCACGGGCCCTATTGGCGGTACCACCAGAATTTAGACGCGATAAGGAACTCAGGTTACTAGGTTTTCTTAACAGACTTGGCCTTGTCAATGAGTCAGCATCTCTTGATGATGTGTTAAATCTGAAAATCGAAGATATACTTGAAAGGAGACTTCAGACAATTGTTATGAGAAAGATCATGTCCAAGTCAGCTACTCAGGCACGACAAATAGTTTCTCATTGTCATGTCTCTGTCGGGAGTCGGACGGTTAATTTACCAGGATATATCGTTAGGAAGGACGAGGAGCCAAATATTCTAGTTCATCAAGAACCAATAATACCCCAACCTCCACCAGATCCTAACTAACTGCAATTTGTAAAGTTCGTTTGGATTGCTGATATCTTGATACGTGGCAACGTACGGGTCTTTGCTACACGAATGGGATAACTCACCTTTTGCTGTGGGTGATACAAGATATGAGGGGACAACTCGTCATAAAATTCCTAGCGATCATCCTGACTTATTGATTCGATCTCAATCAATTTGGAGCAGTATTCTACTTGAGTACATTTATGAAGTCGTTCTGACATTTTTCTTATACTTAAAACTAGTAAATTCCAAAAGGGGGCAGTAATATACTTGTATAATAGGAAACCTCCGCTAGTACAGCACAGTCATTTTCTAGTCCCAGGATCTATTGATCGAACAGTTAGGGCCAGTCAAATTATACATTCAATTTGGTTTGACTGTTCGACAAGTCTTTTAAGAATGAACGACTGATATAATTATTGTGTGCTCAATCATAGGGTACAAAGGATCATCATATGCGGCTCCCTTGCTTGTTGAAAGCTTAAAAAAAATGGAGTACCGTGGTTACGATAGTGTGGGAATAGCCACCTTGGATAATGGAAATATTCTTGTAAAGAAAGGAGTGGGGAAGGTCGCACAGGTTAGCAAGTCACTTGATTTTCAGAAGATGCCTGGACAGATAGGAATAGGGCATACTCGATGGGCGACACACGGCGGAATTACCGATACAAACGCGCACCCACACGAAGCTTGTACATCGGAAATTGCAGTAGTTCATAATGGCATAATTGAAAATTACAAGGAATTAAAAAAAGAACTCGTAGCTTCTGGACATACGTTTAAAAGTGAAACAGACAGCGAAGTTATTGCCCATTTACTTGAAGAATCTCTTTCTCAGATCAGAGACAAAGTGCAGGCAGTTGTAAAAGTTTGCAATAGATTGGAG
>JAATVT010000090.1 GCA_014523685.1 Nitrososphaerales archaeon TH5893 | reverse complement strand
GCAGGCGCTATCTGTTCTAAGTCGCTCCGATGATTACTGATATTCTGTTTTGTGGATCTTTCAAAAAGTTCGTGTGGGGGTCTTGAATCGGTAGCCTCCGTAACTTTATTTCTCTCTTGAATGTTAACCTGTTGATTCTCCTGCCCTTTCTGCTGTACTGAGTTGGATTTACTATCTACACTTTTTTCGTTTCCGCAATTTACACAAATAACCTTGTCACGATACATTACTTGAACACTACTGCACAAATCACAAGGATCGTTGATTAGTGTCCCTCCTTTTGTTAGCAATGATGCAGCTTCCTTTAGTTTTGCGGAATCCCTTTCCCTTCCCTCTGCAGACATCCTATTTGTGGTATGACAAACTCGGCATTTATATGATTCCTGTTCTTTTATTATGCGTTATTCACTGTACTGTTCTGAAGATTTCAATAACCTAGCCACAAGCTAGTATTAATGCGTATCCACCAGTTAATTATTGTTTTTAGATTGTTTGTTCCCGACCGGATCTTCAACAGTTTTCATTATCTCTAGTAAATGATTGTCAAAAACGGGGAAGGCTTAATAGTAAGGTTGGGAAAATTTATTCTGCCAAAAGATGGCGGTTATTTGCAAGAAATGCGGTCTTCCTGACGATCTTTGCGCCTGCGAAGAATTGGAGAAAGAAGAAACTAGAATAGTCGTACGCCTTGAAACTAGGCGTTTTCACAAGACTACAACTCTGATCGAAGGTATTGATCCAAAATCAAGTAACGTACACACAATAGTAAAGGAACTGAAAAGCAAGTTAGCATGTGGCGGAACAGCAAAAGGAGGATTTATAATGTTACAAGGGGATCATAGGGATGATGTCAAAGGATTTCTAGTTAAGAAAGGGTTTACAGAGTCTGCTATTGAAGTACAGTAAGGCTCATGACCTAAGAATGTAGTGGTGTTGTCTTTTTTGATTGAAATAATATTGACCTATTATGTATCGATATTTCGAAAGGGATCCACGCTACTTTAACACCAGCGTGGGGAAAGTACAAAATTAACGAATCAATTAAACTCGTTGAAGAACCAATTGATTAATCGTAAATCCTTTGAACCCCTGGTCTGAGAAAAGTGGGGTCTGAGCCAAAGATTCGAGTCTGAACCATAAAAGAATTAGAGGACCAAAAAAGATCATAATCTGAGATGCAACTTAAGACCCTTGTATCTGTTTCTGATGGTGACCTCCGTGACTCCTGCAGCCTCAGCTACGTCCTTTTGTGTTTTATTCTCCCCATTCATAACGCAGGCCACATAAAGAGCCGCTGCAGCCAACCCCATAGGGTCTTTTCCAGCAGAGATCTTACCTTCCTCAGCCTTTTTCAATATTTCAAGTGCTTTTCGTTTGGTCTTTTCAGATAGGCCCGCCTTACTAGCAATCCTAGCAACACATTTCACGGGATCAACGACAGGCATCTTCAAATCGAGTTCCCTTATCAATAGTCTGTAACATCTGGCGACATCCTTTTTCTTGATATTACTAGCATTTGCAATATCCTTTAGAGTTCTAGGGGTTTCCGTATCTCTACACGCGGCGTAAAGGGCTGCTGCGACTAGCGCTGATATAGACCGACCCCTAACAAGTCCCTTTTCCAATGCTTTCCTATATACATATGCGGCCTTTTCTATAACTGCGTCGCCTACGGCAAGTTTGTCCTTAAGTCTGTCCAGTTCACTAAATGCCTGCCTAAAATTTCTGTCAACTGGCTCATGAACTTGGCTTCTGCTATCCCATGTTCTTAGCCTTTCTATTGTACTTTTCATTGAAGCCGAAAGAGGTTTTCCTGAAGCATCCTTGTCAATAGGTCCAATAATAGTTGCCAGCCCCATATCATGCATCGCCAAAGAAGTTGGTATACCTGCTCTACTTCTATCTTCATGCTCCTCTTTTGAAAAGGCGCGCCATTCAGGTCCTGTTTCTTCTATCCTCTCATTTACAACGAATCCGCAATTTCCACAAAACATTTCCCCGCTAGAGTTATCTGTAACCATGGGCCCCTTACCGCAACGAGGACATCTATCACCGAACATAGAGACATCTTTAACCAATTCTACCACCATAAAACCCCGAGTTTAGTTTAATCTCATATAAATATTTTATTCTATTATATAAATATTATCAATGATTTTGACATCTTGGACATGTTCAGGGCAATAAAGGATTTACCCTTCCGCGAAATGATTCAAATCTAAAAGTCGGCATTGCGAGTCATAATATTAATTAGAGGATAAGTCAGTATCATATTTAATGTATAATTTATCTCAGAGAGTCCCAAGGTCATTTGTTGAACACAACGAAGAGTGGACGCAGTTATTTGATCCTAACTCGAATTTATTAAGGTGGAATAAGAAAGGAAGCGGCCTTTTCGCATCTTGTGATCCAAATAGCCTTTACTGCGAGTTATCTATGGAACGGGAAGAACCGTCCTGTTCTTTACCTGATCCGTTTAGATTTTCAAATAATCAAGATGAACAGTATGGTTCTACCATCCCTGGAGTTGACGATTTGAGACCCCCTACAGACATGTTTGCCAGATTTTTGGGACAACACGATCAATCCTCAAATTGTTCCTCTGACATCAGAAAATATCTGTCAAGCGCGTACCTTAACCCGAAATCAAGACTACACATGACTAATTTTGGAAACAAGAGTCGAACAAATTTTCGAAGAATGTAATCGGAAGATTTACATGCCCACCAGATAGACCCATTTATGAATCCTAGGGGAGTAGAACGCTACCTTTCGCAAATTATGGGAACACCCAATTTTTCCTTACGGGTTCAGTTTTTTTTATGCGTATCTGCGCTGTTACTTGGTTCATCCTTCCATCTCAATTCTACAGGCGGCTTGCCAGTCGCACTGGGGACTAACAACGAAACTAATACGCAATATAATAATGCAACCAAGGGATCATTTGCAGATACAGTAAGATTCATTGAGCAGTCAAATCAGAATGTCGCTCTAGAATTAGTAAAACAGGGAAAAATCGCAATCTATTATTTCGCGATCCCTTTAGAGGTTGTACCAGAGATGATGAACAATCCAAATGTCCAGATTTATGACCGAACAGCAGGCTCCTTTGGGCTCTTGTTGAATCCAGCTCAGTACAACGACAGTAGTACTCTTAACCCGTTTCAGATTAGGGAAGTACGCTATGCTATGAATTTTCTGGTTGACCGCAAATTTGTGGTCGACGAAATATTAAAGGGCTATGGCTCTGTTATGATTGACCCCTTTGGTCAGTATTCACCCGAATATCTAAACCTAATAGATACTGTGGAGTCTTTTGGAATCAAATATAATCCAGCTATTGCAGAAAAAATGATTGAAAATGCTCTTACTAAAGTAGGTGCCGTAAAAGATAAAACAACAGGGAAATGGCTTTTTGCTGATAAACCTATTACGGTAAAAATACTAATACGAAATGATGATCCTCGCAGAAAGTCCTTGGGAGATCTTGTCTCTTCGGAGCTAGAAAAGATAGGGTTTACTGTCATAAAAATCTACGGAGATCTTAACAAGGCAAACACCATTGTGTCAGGGTCAGATCCACAAGACTTTCAGTGGCACCTGTATACTGAAGCTTACGCTGGGACATCCGCATTTGTCAAGTACAATCCCGTTGTAACATCACAGATGTACGCCCCATATTATGGCAACATGCCAGGAGGCCAGAACCCCGCATTTTGGAATTATCAGAACTCTAGCCTAAACAACGTTACTCAGAAAATAAATTTCTTTAATTTTACATCGGAGAAAGAAAGAAACGACTTGGTTAAAAATGCAACCAAACAAGGCATCCAAGAGTCTGTAAGAATTTTCATAGCTCAAAATACTGAGCCATATATCGCCAACTCGGATGTGAAGGGATTGATAAATGACTTTGGTGCTGGAATAACAAGCAGACTCTCCCTGATAAATGCGCAACCTCCTAACCCGACCCTACTAAATATAGGCGTCAAAGAAATTTACCAAGGAGCGTGGAACGGTGTAGGTGGTTGTGGTGACACTTTCTGCGTTAGCATATCTTCATCGTTGGCAGATGGGGCTACTTTTAGAAACCCCTACACAGGAGAAATTAATTCCTTGAGAAACATTTGGACTGACGTCCTGACCACAGGTCCATATGAAAGAATGAAGGTGGCAGCAGACGCGGAGACATGGGATCCCTATACCCAGCGCTGGAAAAAAGCTGGAAACGACACATTTGCACTTAGTAAGGTTGATTACAATCTGTTGTTTTCTAATTGGCATCATGGGATAGCGATGGATAAGTCAGATATTCTCTATTCACAGTATTTTCCCTTTGAGTGGGGAACTGACCAAGGTAAAGGAGACCTTACTGTAGACCCAGAATATACGGCAGCCACAAAAGTAGCCCTCCCTTTGATAAAAGGAATTCGGTTTATTAACGACACCGCAATCGAGTCCTACATCGATCAATGGCATTATGACAAGGAAGAAATAGCAGACTCCGCGACGGTTTGGTCTGCTCAGCCCTGGGAAATAACGGCAGCCACCGAAAGACTCGTGATGGCGGGAAAGGTAGCGTATTCAGAAGGACAAGCAGCGGCTAAGGATGTGCCTTGGCTATCTCTGATAGTCCCGAATCACGCTGAAATGATACTTGCAGAATTACAAAAAATGAGATCTGAAGGCTTTATTCCTCCCCCTCTCGTTGGAATAGTAACCAAAAATAAGGCCATAGAAAGATATGATGCTGCTATTGAATGGATACAACGTCATCGACATGCCATGATAAGCAATGGCCCATTTTATCTTGACACATACAACCCTGGTGCAAGAATGATTACATTGAAAGCATTCAGGGACCCCAGCTATCCATTTCCTCAAGGATACTGGTCTGTATTTGAAAATCCCAAATTAGCAGCAATACAGACAGTTGAAACGCCAAAATACTTGAGCCCCGGTGATCCGTTAAAAGTACGTCTTAATGTTACGGTCGGGAATAAGCCCAGCAACGATGCGATAGTTGACTATTTCTTGTCAGATAACGAAGGCAGAGTTATTTCGAGCGGTAAAGCAGAACCTTTAGCGAACAAAACCATGAATGACGAGAGTTCAACATCAAATCGCGCTAATTATGGAAATGGTTCTGGGATAGTTTTTGACCTGAAAGGAATTAACAAGGATCCAAGTGTCAGCGATGGCGATA
This sequence comes from Nitrososphaerales archaeon TH5893, assembly GCA_014523685.1. Lineage (GTDB taxonomy): Archaea > Thermoproteota > Nitrososphaeria > Nitrososphaerales > Nitrososphaeraceae > TH5893. Next base: position 4,355 of record JAATVT010000090.1, on the reverse strand, counting down.
ATGAGGATGGATTGTATGAGATTAACTTAAACAGTAGTGATACATCCAAATTTCAAGAGGGGCCAAATTTATTGAAGATATTTGCTAATACTAATGATGCATTTCGTACTGATATATATACAATGCCTCTGTTGGTTGTAAGAAGACAATAGGTTGATGCAATAGAAATATGTCGTATTTCACACACGGGCATTTCAATTGTAAGATGAAGGTACAAAAAACAATATCGATGCAATAATATTTATACAAACAAACTTGATAAACAATCGGTCCGTAGAAAGAGATGGCAGGGTTCTACCTAGTACTCATCAGAAGATCAATAAATTTGGTCGTTGTACTATTTTTGGTTCTCGTTCTCACAGTTTCCCTTCTGGGAGAAACGATGGACAAGATCCTTACAGACAACATAAGGCAAGAGGTCGTAGGAAGCCTAATTGATAGTAAAATAAAATTCCAAAGCGCAGCGGATCAACAAGCATACGTGAACCAACAAATCCAACTAAGGATAAAAAACCTGGGTCTGGATGAGCCATGGTATGCTCCCAAACGGTTTTCGAATACGATATTTAAAGTAATGATTCTCGACTTAGGTAGATCGTACTTTACTACAAGTGATAATGGATCACCCGAAGTCATAGATATAATTGCGGAGAGAATTCCCCGGACACTGCTGTTATTCGGGAGTGCGACTATCATTACCTTCGTTATTGGGCTATATTTAGGTCCTTATTTGGCGGAGAGGCATGGAAAGACTATTGATAAGACTAATGTTTTCGTTTCCATGCTTAGTAACAGTCTTCCCACTTTTTATGTCGGTATGATTATGATATTTGTCTTTGCCTTTATGATACCTATATTTCCTGAAAGATCTCTTCCTACGTCCTCCCCCTCTGATCCCCTTTATCTTGTCGATCTTCTGTACCATATGGCGCTCCCTTTAATTACACTCGTAGTTCTGGGTGTCGCAGTACAGAGTTATTTTGTAAGGCTCTTCGTCGTCAATATCTTGGATGAGGATTTTATCAAAGCTAAACGTGCCATAGGAGTCCCAAAAAAGAAGATACTCTACTCGCATGCACTCAGAAATGCAGCCCCACCCTTGTTAAATTCTATCATAATAGGCTTGGCATCTATTTTTGGGGGGGCACTCTTAGTAGAGATAGTTTATTATTGGCCTGGAATGGGATTATTATTATATGATGCAATAACAGTAAATGATGCTCCCTTAATTATAGGCATTGTATTTGTATCGACTCTAATCTATGTCGTTGCGGTATTTCTGACTGATTTAGCATATTCATTTTTTGACCCCCGCATAAAAGCTATAAGTTGACTATTCAGATACGCCCCTCCCGTAGATCGGATATTATTAGCGGATTTAGACGCTCTAAACTAGGCTTAACTGGGATAATTATCCTCGTTTTTCTAGTGGGAATATCGATTTATACAGTGACTTCAATTCCTCTTACCTCATTTAGACAATGGAATAGTCCTAGTTATTGGGTTGATTATCCGGCATCCGCGGCCCCGGCTTGGACCAATGTAGGACTGTTTGGTCCCACCGCTGCTGTTCATACTATTCTTACTCCAGAATCAGGACACGAAATCTCGGACTATACTCATAGAGGAATTCATATTGTCTCCAAGGCATTCTCAACCAATTTCGAATACGATTCCTACCCGAGCTATTTTACTATTCCTTATTCTGTTAGATATGGAGAAATTCCTCCGGTTTTAGAAATTAACGTGACAAGGCCAGATGGCCTTGAATTTAGGATATACTATTCTTCTCTTCCCTCTAATACCGTACTAGAAAATGAAGCTGGAACTTCTAAAAATCATAGTCAGGAAACAAGTGCTCAACTAGGTCAACAACCTACAGAAGAGCAAAGCGTATATTCTTCTCGTGTTTTTTCCACAGATAGAGATATTTCCAATAATCTGCGCCAATATACTACCTTATTCAACTATTCTCCAGATGTTACTCAACCTCAAGTCATGATATTTTCGGATACAAAGGAAAATGAGATCTTGAAAGGTCCTTACACATTTAAGTTAACTTATTACTTTTTTGACGAAAAAGATATCGTAGAAGAAGCCCGCGTGATTCTTGGCGGAACTGTCTATGGTCTCTTGGGGACAGATGCCTTTAGACGCGATTTAGCAATAGGAATCCTGTGGGGGACTCCTGTTGCTCTCTTTATTGGCCTGACTGTTGCGGTAGGCACCTCATTAATAGCCATGATTTATGGCTTAACTGCGGGGTACAAAGGAGGGCGAGTAGACGAGGTGATGATGCGCATAAATGATTTTTTCATTTCGCTGCCCGTCTTTATTCTACTGATTCTAATATCTGTCAGATATGGGCTTAACATCTTCTTAATAGTTGTGCTGTTGATCTTGTTTGGGTGGGCTGGGGGCGCGAGACTAACCCGAAGCTTATCATTACAGATTAAGAACCTTCAATACGTAGAGGCCTCTAAGATGATGGGAGAATCAGACATGAAAATAATTTTTAGACACATAATTCCTCAGCTACTTCCCTTGATTTTTGCTACAATTGCCTATTCTGTTCCTGGGGCGATCTTGGCCGAAGCTGGTTTAAGCTTCTTGGGATTAAGTGATATAACTATTCCCACCTGGGGTAAAATTCTGAACGAAGCATATGCGGCCAGTGCAACTACTCTTGGGATGTGGTGGTGGATAATTCCTCCTGGATTAATGATTGGTTTGACCGGCCTTTCTTTCGCCCTTATAGGTTATACTCTAGAAAACATTACCAATCCTAGAAGGGCCAGATAACAAATTAATGGAGAAGAAATGAGCCTCATTAGAACCAGTTTACAGCTAGTTAGACGATTTTCCTGGTGTACATATTATGACTCCTCCAAACTCTGAACTCTGTACCCACCGTTGTTAATTGACCTAACTCTGTAATGGCTATTGGGTTCTAATCCCCCTCTACAGTGAGAACAGGATCCAGGACTTTCCTAGAAAAGAAAGGACTAGCCTACTTAGTTCCCTAGGTTTTTAATCTCAATTAGAATTAGTTTTGTCGAACGATCTCAACCATGACAAAGTTTCTGTACTTAATTTTATCGTATAGGCAGATGCATCTTCAGAAGATATATGGGACAACTCTTCTAAGAATTTTGTCTTATCTCTACCTCTCTCATACATGCCTCCTGACTCCTTTATGCAAAGAGGGAACTTTTGCGTCCTAATTCCTTTGGCATTGATAAATCGTATAAAACTTCTGTAAGCATCTAAGTCATAATAGTCCCATTTTTTTTCTTCGCAGAGCATAATCCAGACGTCAATTGTATTTTGAAAGAATGCCTTAGCACGTAGCTGTTCAAGACTCATTGGTAATTGTTCTCCAACATACTAAACATCTTTTTGGTATTAAATAGATTGTTTTCAATCCTGGAGTTAAACAATTTCTACACGCACTTTATTACCATTTCTGTCAAAAGCCCCAATGTCTGCATCTGAATATGGATAGCTGATAATCACAGAAATGAATCCATAAAAATTGTTCAAGTCTTCAAGTGACGGCCTATTGGTCCCACCTGGATGCGAATGGGCGGTACCTATGTATGAAAGATCAAATGGCAGATCGTAGGTTGGAAATCCAGAATAGTACGGACCATGCGAAGCGAATGGTGGAACAACAAGTCCATCCACAAGAATGTTATCCTTTTTGGCTTTCCCTTGGAGAATTAAGATCCCTTCATTAGGATGGCAGCTTTTCGCATAAGTAATGATGCTGTCAGCTACTTGTCTTTTTAATGTCAAGTATCTTTTTAAACCCTCAGTCTTTCGCTCCTTATTCTTCGTAAAAAACAAACGGATTGTAATTTCCGTTATCTTTCTAATAATCTTATCTCAAAAAACATTTCTTTTCCACTACTTCTAATATACTTTCCTTAGTACCGACTGATAAATAATGAGCAAGATGCATAGGAGCTCGTTCCAATATCGATGTTCAGGATACTAAACCGCTCCAATAGTTTGCTTCGTATAATAATTTGTCTCATGTACAGTACTTTTACTAGCCCTTGTCACTAACCTGATCAAACCAAAACAGAATTTGCGATGATACACATTTTCCACCTCTCTCAACCTGCAGGCTTTTGGGTGGAAGATTAGCTGTTATATATTTTCAGCAAACGATCATCGTAGCAATAAATATTAGATAGATACTATATTGGTCAATAGTAGTCTGGTGAGAACATGTTTCCTAACACAAGACAGATAGAAAAAGACACAATAATTCTACGCCAAGGTGAGGTAGATAATGATATAGATGGAACACCATTGCTTATAAATTTCAAAGGTGAGGCGTACAGAGT
>JAATVT010000089.1 GCA_014523685.1 Nitrososphaerales archaeon TH5893 | reverse complement strand
TGCAGCACGAGATAATATCCGGATATACACCAGAACAACCGACGCAATATTGGAATTCAATAGCAATCTAGCAAAAGCATGGACCTCATTTTTCTCGGTACCTCAACAGCAGTTCTTCAGACAATAAACATACCTATTATTTATTAGAGTGGTAAAAATATCAGTTTTTTTAAATATTACGCAAATAAGAATAAAATTGGACTCGTTTTTCAGCAGCCGTCCGTTTTCTGGTTAATATGAATCATGGATAAAGAGATAAAGATGGAGCTACGACATAAAGGCGTTACTAGAAGTGTCAAATTAATTCAATCTTGTAATTTAGATAAGTTACGCGGCATAGCCTATTGAAAACCAAATATGGTTGCGCTCACAATGCGAAAGACTGGACTATTCTATAAACCTCAACTGCTTGCAATCATGTTGGTTTTGGTGGTAGCTCTAGGATTGCTATTACAAGGTTTGGATTTGCCGTCATCTCTACCTAATATTTCATCATTATCGTTCATTCAAAATGCCTTTGGAGATCATGGGCAGGAAATTTCCCTCTTACTAAGCGAGTCATCTATTGCACAGTAACGATGTATAACAGTGGTCTGATGAAGATATTTGGGATAGCGTAGACGAAGACAAATGACTGGAACAATAGAGATAGAAATCGAAGTTGGGAAAACGGTCACAGCGAGATAGAATTCCTATTCCTTCAAGAATTCTAGTACAATATCGTTAAATTCTGCTGGCTTTTCAACAAATGGGGTATGTCCACAGTTATCAATAACCGTGAGTTGATTATTGGGTATCTCGACATACTCTTTGGAATATGCTAAAGGTATCATTCTGTCGTTTTCACCCCATATTAGCAATGTCGGTATAGTAATTCTTGATAACTTTCCAATAAGACCTTCAGAATCCCTCATTGCCAACAACGTTGACATAAATGCGTATTTTGCATTGGGTAATCTCATTCTATTCATAAAGTCTCTCACAGTATCCTCATCTACGATAGCCGGCTCATGGGCCATATCCTTGAAGGCTCTGTTTGTGTTTTCATATGTGGGATACAATGCGGCCATTATGTATTGATCTAAGATTCGGGTTGAAGTTCGCATTGCTCCAGCAGGAGCAGCCAAAATTAACTTGTTAACTTTTCCTGGGTTTCTTACTGTGAACTCTGCTGCTAGATATCCACCAAATGAAGATCCAATAATGCTCAACCTCTCGACTTTGAGTCTACGCAAAAAATCTTCAAAAAAGCTGACAAAAAAATCCATCGTGTATTCGATAGTGGGTTTATCACTATATCCAAAACCAATAATATCGGGCACTATCAAGTTGTAATATTTTGACAATGCAGGCAAGACATTTGACCACCTATCGGATGATGCTCCAATACCATGTAACAGTACAAGTGTATTCTTTTTGGTTGAAGTATCCCTATTAGCATAGTGAAGATATCTTATATTATAGCTATTCACATCGATTAACTTCATTGGTGTATTCATATCCAACAAGAGTGTCAGCGTCCAGAGTAAGTTGATTCTAGAGGTTTAATAATATTCTATCACCACGCTTAAGTAGAACGGCATTCTTAAAGAAAGACTATCCAGCGGATTCGATTTTATTGGTAAATTTTGGTTGATGACCCGTCGAAAAGTGTAAAACAAACACCTATTGGATGTAGTTAGGATTAACTAGTTGGTTACACGCACATTCATATTTACTTTAAGGCGATTTACTCACAAATGAGTGATAAGACCAACACCGACGTCAATATTGACTTGATGGAAAGAGAAATTGTTTCAGGTCAAGAAATACATGGGACTATAAAAATTTACTATGCAAGTCGTTTTGATAGTATTGTGATTAATTCACAAATTGAGAATTCAAGCGATATTTTTAACTATACAAGCATGAATGGCAAAAAGATCAATCATAAATATGCTAGACTTTCAATATTCAAAGAAGACCTCAATGACAAGAATAAAGTGGAATTTACTGCTGTCACTGCCCACAAGCCTAGGAACGGTCAAACCAATGCCAAATTTCGGGTTGCCGTTATCCAGGAACATAAAGAAGTTGCTTCTGCATTGGCATTCGTTAAAATAACAAGCTGATTTTTGACTACAATCCCATACATGTTATCTTGTATCTACTGGAATTATTATCACGATATCTTGTTTTAGAATCTTCCTCTTTCTACAGTTACTGCACCTGTCATCCATGGATGGGGTTCACAGTGATAAGCATATCCACCTGGCTCTGTAAATATGAACTCATATGTCTGTTTAGGGAGGAGCAAACCGATCGTTGCCATAGAATTGAATTCACCACTAGTAGGATCAATGTATCCTGTGTCGGTTGTAACGCTATGAGCAGTAGTATCATCGTTGGTCCAAACTACTTTATTTGTCTCCCCCAAATTGGCGGTTACTTCTTTTGGTTCGAAGTTTTGAGTTTGAGAGGGTAAAGCAGAACCTTCTAAAATGCTAACACTTGTTATTCCTGGAGGATTCAAGACCTCTTCGGAAACTACAGGTTTTGCGTTAACTTGTGGCAAATACACAAATTGATAGTACGCCATGCTTACAACAACCGCGGCTATAAAAGCAATAGCGCTAATGCCGCCAGCATGATTATTCGTAACTTGCATAGCCCCAGCTAATTTAAACTCATAATGATTGACATATAAAGCTTATTTGGACTCGTTTCTAGAAAATACTTTTTATTCTTATTTTCACATTTTTCGTCTTCCATTATCAGTGGAATTCTTGCGTGAGATTTCATCGTCTGAGGTCACCATGTTGGATTTGGTGTTCATTGTGTTTTTGATGTTGTTTTCATTTATCATGGGTTCAGGCACGTGATTACCGATGGCTGTAGCAGTTGAGATTCTAGAACTATCACCTCTGGTTACGGCTGGTTCACTAATAGTACTCTGTGAAGAGGATTGCTTTTGGGGGGTACTGGATCCTAATGATTTCTGAGAGGACGGAGTCACTAATGGCTTCTCTTCCTTGGATTGTGTAGTAAGACGGGGAGCTGCGCTCGGAGGAGATATAATAGGTCTAGTATCTTTTGGAGGAGCAGTAATGATCTTGGGCGAAGGTGTTTTGGCAAGGGATCTCCCGTATCTGAATAGATGGAACATCCCGGCAAACACTAGCATTATTATTCCTATAATGAACAAGGAATAATTCTTCATTCCAGCCAGTACAGCATAGTATGCGGCGATATTCAGATACACTTGAAATGCGAGGAGAGCAACAAATACTATGTATATCCATTTCTCTGGTAGACTTATCGAAGTTTTACCTCCTGGTTTTTTAGGTTGCAATTTAGCATTTGCTTCGGCATTTTTGGCAAGCTTTATCATCATGTAGGTAAAACCAAAAGATAGTGGTACTAACAAGATCATAACTAGATAAAAGAATATTGGATCTATTACTAGTCTTTCTAAGAGGGATTTTGTTCTGTCAGGGTCGATATAAAATCCCCAATATGTAGTGACGATAATTTGGGCAAGACTGGTTATACCTATCGCTGTGACAATGGGCCTATCCTTCCAGGAGAACTTCTTGTAACGGTCAATGAAGGGAATAATCAATAGTGCAAATATGAATAATCCTGGCCATGCAACCCCCGTAACGAACTTATCATATTGTGTTCGTAAGAACGCATATAGGCCAGTCAAATACCACTCTGGAACCGTGATGCCAGGAGGTACGCTCGGATCGAATTTGAGACCCATTTCTACGGGAAATACCCCACCTGTAAGCATTATCGCACCTGTAACTGCCATAACCATAGGCACGTCGAATACAAGAAATCTGGGGAAGTGTACTACCATTAATCCTAACATCGCTATAGGGAGAAAAAATACGTGGAATGCGTAGAAACGCAAGACAAAATCGTGGAATCCTGAGCCAAAAAATGCCTCACGCATCTGCGGGCCCAAAATAGGTATCGAATTAGTCAGAGAAGCTGCTATAGATATTGCAAGTTCTGCTCTCTCACTGAATATAATATCGTATCCTGTAAAAGCCTCAAGAATGGTAAGAACTCCTAAAATAATTCCAGTGACCCAAAGAATTTCATTTCTGATCTTGTATCGTCCACTAAAGTACTGATAATACATATGAAGTAGAGCCACCATCACCATCGCATTCGATGCATGGTAGTGGATATTGCGCATATGGAACCCGAAGGGAATCACATCGTTTATGTTCTCAACGCTATCCCATGCCCTATCCAAGATTGGTTCGTACCAGAGCATCAACAGTGCACCTGTTATTCCAAGAATTATAAATATAACAAAAGTAAGCATCCCCAGGAAACCAAGTGGGCTAACGAATCGGGTAGGAAATGTAAATTTCATACCCATAAATATAGTGCGCTCTACTCCTGAGTAGACCCATCTCAGGAATAGAACTAGACTATTCTCACGCTTTAAGGAAACGACCAAATCCCACTATCCCGTTCCCATCAACACTCCAATTAGGAGGCTTTACCCAAATATCACCGTTATTATCAACTTCCAGATCTAATCTTGGAAGGACATTAGAAGGAGGAGACTGCAGGGATGCTGGTCCTGCAAAAGCTTTTCCTGTTAGAGGATCGTACATACTTCCATGACAAGGACATTCTCCTCTCTTCCTTCCAGGCTCAGGCCAATATTTCCACAAACACCAAAGATGTAAACAAACCATGCTAAACATCCTAAACGCTGCCGCGTCAGTATTTGTTCCACCAAGTTCCTCAGGGAGTCGTATAAACTGCCATATTCGAAATGCCTCTTTATTCAAAACAGGGTCATCGCTCTTCGGATAGACAACTGCTTCTGAGTGGTTAACTTGAAACGTCTTAACATTAGCCTGTGAACCATCAGGCAACTCAACTTTCGATCTTTCTGATATATTTCCAGAAGGATTTGGTAGAAATTTTCCCCAGTCAATGAATGGAGTAAATGTTAATACAGTACCTGCAGCTGCCATAAGTTTCAAAAAGTCACGCCGCGAGATCCTTCTTCCCGCACGCGGAGGGCCTTGCTGCGCTGCCATGGTATGAAAATTTCGCTTAAGATGTCTATAAACTTTTGTCTTTCGACTAGTGACTAGTAAGATTCGCTAAAAGATTGATTTGGGTCATGAGAAAAAGCACTTCTTAAAAAAAATTAACATAAGAAATTAGTTTTCGGAACAGCCAAGAATTATTGATTGCTTTGTCGATTATCTGTAGGTTTTCACGTAGGTATGTTGCATTAATGTTTAAAAATTATTTTGACAAACGTATCCTAGCAATTCCATTCAAGTAATGAACGTGCACCACTTTGGGGTCACCGGTGCCATTAGGGAGTCTTGCAATGATTTCATACTTCCTTAATCCATTCGCAACTATGCGGACAGTACCGCTACTGGGGTCATATCTGGCATCGATATCAGAAGCATCAGATACACCACGAATTTCAGTTATTATTTCATAGTAATCAGGACCCTCAATCACCTCCGGTGCAGTTTGAGGAGCGGCGTCCTCAATTCTTGGCCTTTCTCTTCGAATCGTTTGAGTTCTATCGGTGCTAGGCAAACGAACAGAAGCTTGTCCTATGGATAGCTTCCATGCATATCCAGATCCGAGCCCTGCAACAAATCCACCAATATGTGCTAAGTACGCGACTCCACCTGGCTCTCCAATAACTGCAAAGATAACTTGCATGATAAACCAGAAGGGAATAAACGCTATGGCAGGGATTCTCACAGTAGTTATAAAAAAAGCAAATATTAGCGTTTGTACCCTTGCTCGTGGAAACATTATAAGATATGCTCCCATGACTCCTGAAATAGCACCAGAAGCCCCAACTGCAGGGATTTCTCCGCCGCCAGCACCTACTGCATATAGGCTGTGCGTGAGAGCTGCAGCAAATCCCCATCCAATATACATTAAAAGATACTTAATACGTCCAAATTTGTCCTCAAGATTGTCTCCGAATACGAATAAAAACAACATATTCCCAATAATGTGGAAGAAGCCTCCATGCATAAACATGGAAGTAATAACAGAAGCAATATTGCCACTTAGTACAGATTCTGGAACCGAACCATAATTCTGAAACAAAGTCTCAGTCGCAACAGGATTTCTGAAAAATCCAGTGACACTCATTTCCCATATAAAGACTATACCGTTGATCGCAATAAGGCTATAGTTTAGATAGGGTCTTCCATGTAGCCTCTCAGTATCGTCATGAATAGGAAACATTGTTTTTTTGTTTAAATCATAAATTTTTCTCTGGAAATAAGTCTTCCATCTAGGTCTTTGCCTTTATAGGCTTTTCTTAAATCTCATGAACCCCCGAAAGGATTAACATTAGGCATATCACTTCCTTTTTCAGTATGCGCTTTCCGTATATGTCTTTTCATCCGTTCCTTATCTTCAAATTTCATATCGCAATATTTGCATTTAATCAATCCTTTTTCTTCTTTTTTCTTTCTTTTGAAAAAATCTAACTTAAACATACTTTAACAAAGAATTTACACCTTCATTAAAGTTTGCTATAGGGTTTTATAGCATAACAAAAACAAAAACTGTATATGGACTAGTCTCAAAGCTAAGACATTACTATCATTGTCAAAGTTGACTTGACGCCGTTTAACTTTCTAAGCTTCCATGTAATTGTTTCCTTCACTTTCTCCATAGTGTCAGCCTCAAGCTGTGCAACAATATCGTAAACTCCATAAACTTGAAAAACCTCCTTCACACCCTCTAGCTTCTTCAAGTCCTGGACAATTGATTCTTCACTCCCCAGCTCGGCATTCATCAATACGAAGGCCTGCGGCATCATTGTCTTATAAAGTGCAGAACTATAAAAAGATAATGAGTTTTGGCATTTGGATATTCCATAAGGTAAATCTAGGTTATTACTGATCGAGGGGGGCTAGATAATTATTGATCGAACCGGTGACGTATGCTTCAGATTAATTGAATTATATTTCATGATCCAGCTTGCTCTCCTCAAATGGTCCTGCTCTTTCCCATTGATATGAAAAATAGTCCTCGCACCATTCATGAAATAGGTGACTATCGCCATAAAACATTACGTTTAAGTCAGGCTCACCTTTCAAACTAGGAAATATAACACATGAGTGCTTCTCGTTGAATATGGTCATTACACCTACCGATTCGACCATACGCCTTTTTACAAGGCCCTGTGCAATAAGCTTATGCCAACCGATTTTTTGTAATAATTTTCTCCTCCCTCTTGGAATTATCGCATTGCGAGGGAATATGTACGAGAACTTGACTCCATCTTCGACCTTGGTACCAAGTGTTTCTATAAGATCCAAAGGTACTTGGGCCATTATCTCATTTATATAGCTACTAGACTCGTGGTAAAGGTTTTTCCACCTCTGGATAATCGCCATTACCCCATGTACGACTTCACATCCCCGAAATGAACTAATTCGTTGAATAAATTTTGAAGGTAAATCTCCAAGACTATGTTCAAGAAAATACTCTTTCTGTGAGAACAAGAAAGCATAGCCAGGAATAAGAGAGACGATAATGTTCCCGTAAGCCGTTAATGCAAATTCACCATCATCATATTTGTAGACTAATCCGGAATCAATTAACCGTGATACATTTCTGTGTGCCTCTTGCATTGTGGCATCGATTTCTGATGCAAGTTTAGAAAGGCGATAATTATTGCTGGTTAGTCGAATTAGAATTGATAATCGCAATTCGCCCGCAAGTTCAAAAAATAATGACTCAGCTCCAACCTTGGGCTGTTCAGACATTTAATTTACATTTTCAATGTCCTTAATTTAAACCTGCTAAAGTCATAAGCACGCGTTTCACTTAGGTATCCTAGCCTTATTACTATGAAGAGAGTAATCGGAAATATAGAGGTCTAAACACCATTATGTTCCTGATTTAACTTTCCATTAAAATTCCACGTATACATGGAACCCGAGTATCCCTTAAGTTTTACTCGTGATAATACCAAAAATATTTTCGTGATATTAAATAGGACTCTCGTTCTAGATACATGCTACGGACTGACCCTTGACATTGTCCGAGGAAATAAAATAGTATCTTTAATATCTTCAATTTTTGTTATCCATCTCATTAGCCGCTCTATTCCAAGACCAAATCCACCATGTGGAACTGATCCGTATTTCCTTAGGTCCAAGTACCATTGATAGCTTTTAATGTCCAACCCTTCTTTCTCCATTTTCTTAGTAATAGATAAATTGTTGTCCTCTCTCATTCCGCCACTCGTTATTTCCCCAAAACCATTGGGGGCTAACATATCTGCTGTGAGCCCATATCCTTCATTTTGTGGGTCCTCCTTAACATAGAAAGGTTTAATCGCAATAGGATAGCCGACTACAAATAATGGTCTTGAATGTTTTTTAGACAATTCACGTTCAGAATCAATATTAAGGTCATCGCCTAACTCTATTTTCCGATTTACCCCATTTCCATCTACTACAGTAAAATCTTTCGAGCGAAGAAAGTCTATGGCTTTTTCATATGAAATTCTTTCAAATGGTGGTCTTGTGTTTTTGAGAACGGATATATCACTTTTTAGGAGGGCAAAGTCATCCTGCCTTTCTATTATTACATTTTCAACAATGTATGAAACCAATTGCTCCTGAACTTTTAATATGTCTTCGAGATCTACCCATGGTGCTTCAGCTTCTAAATGTGTGAACTCGGACAGATGTCTGACAGTTCTCGAAGTCTCAGCTCTGAAGGATGGAGTCAAGCTCCACACAGGTCCCAAACTAAAAACCATAGCTTCAAGGTAGAGCTGTGCACTTTGTGAGAGATAAGCATAATCATTGTTAAAATATTTCACTTTGAAGAGTGTGGAGCCTCCTTCTACTGCCCCCTTTACGATTATCGGAGCAGTAATTTCCATCCAATCATTAGTGATAAACCAATTGCGAGCAAACTTTAAAACAGACGCACGTATTTTTGCTACTGCAATCATTTTTCTCGCTCTTAAAGTTAAATGCCGATTATCCAATAACAGATCTACGCTCTGAAATTCGCCAATTGGATAGTTGGCATCCGAAATGTTGAATACTCGAAGGTTAGTTCCCCTAATTTCATAGCCTCCTTCAGGAGCCCTTGCATCTTTATTTAGAATTCCAGTCACCTCTACGGAAGATTCGATTGTTAAATTAGGTGATATGTTGTTAGTTGGAAAAACACTTTGAATGATACCCCCTCTTTCATCTCGTACGATCACGAAAGTATTTTCTTTCTGCTTGCGTAATCTATAAACCCAACCTCTTACTGTGACTTTTTCCCCGATATGGTCAGTAGATTTTAGATCATTGGCTCTAAGCATAAACTAATGAAGTTAATATTTCATTTTTCTACATATAAATTGGTCCTTGTCAATCTTAGGAAGATAGTACGAGACTAATATTAAACTGATAAGAATCTTTCTTGACCCTATGTATCATAATTTATAAAACCTTTACCTTCTTTTTCTTTCGTTCACGGACCATGCAATTTAAAGCTTGCAAAAGTTCTGATATCCGAGAGAATTCAATGAGGAGCTTTTATGTAGATAAAACAGATGTCTTAGTGGGAAGACGCAATGGCAGATTATTCGCATGTAATAATTCATGTCCACACCGAGGTGCATCGCTTTCCAAAGGAGAGCTTAAAGGCGATAACATTATCTGCTACATGCATGGCTACGAATTCAATGTTTTTACTGGGAAGCTAGTGAATATGAAATCCTGGAAGAAAGAGTCGCACTGGATGGAGCAAACTGACGCATGGAGAGAATCAGGTGACCTAATAATTTATCCCGTTGCAGAAAAAGACGACGATGTCTATATTGATATACCTGAGGATAATCTGAATGCAGAAAGCTCAAAATATTGAACAAACTTCGACTTCATCTTCATATAATTCGTTGAGTAAACCTATGCTATAAAAAAATGAAAGATAGTCATTACTCAGGTACAGATTCAGTGATCAAGTTACCATTTTCGATCTTTACAAATAGAAATCGATTGTCTTTGAAAATCAGCGTTATCTCCATAGGATCCTCTTCAACATCTAACAATTCCTGCCCTTTGATTCCATCGAATTTAGTCATGACATTCATTATGGTACGCATTGAGGCTGTATTTAGACTATGTTGTTTTGACAGCTCTACGGTTTTCGCTGTAGATTTTTTGAGATTACGCTTCCACGGTAGGGTCAATGAGCCACATCCTGAAAAAGATGAGGACAAGTTTGAGATTGTATAATTAGTACGATTTTATCGTACCATTCTTTGTATCAGATCTATTATTGAGGTAGTTGAAATACAACACCTAAAAATGTAAATCGTGGCCAATTTATAATAACTGCAAATAATTCTTAAAGACCAATCCTATTTTTGATTGAATGTCCCCCGCCTCTGACCCACACGGAATCACAGGTAGCCATACACCCTATGTGTATTCCTCCTCGTGTACTCTCTATAACGGGGTGCCTACTCCAAGCAAAAAATAGGTAACCAACCACCGAATACTGGTCAGTATTGATCACCAACTATTTTGCTTGGAGTTTGGCAGATTGAATAATGCGTTTCATAAATATAAAGTTCAATTGCCGTATTAGATAACAAAACTGTCCTTCCTACTAATACTCAATAGTTAAGACCCTTCTTTATCTCTCTCTAATACTATTTTTCCAGAAAAGATGAAATATTCAATTCAATTGCCGCCACTGGGACTCTTAACTTGAAGTTTTGTACAGTCAGAGGCGAAATTTCTCCCATTATGCCTATATTCATTTCATTGAAATCAATATTTGCACATCTTCCATCCATAAACATGCCGTTGTAAACTGCTGGCGTAGAAATTGCACTTGCATATTTTGGACCAAAGCAACCATTGATTATCTCTTGCATTGTTGATTTGGCTCCAGTATAATTTGCTGAATTATGAGCAATTACAACGCCAACATTCCAATGTTCGTCGAGACTATCTGATGTTTGGAAGACCTTTCCGATCTCAAACAATTTTTGAGGATATTCTTCATGTACATTGTGGGACAACGTCTGAAGTAGTGATGGAATTAGAGTATCTCTGAGTACCTCATATTCATTACTTTTTGTTTCATCCACACTAATTGCATTTTTAATATTACTCTCTGCCCCTACTAATTCAAATTGTACCTTCTTGCTAACTAGGCTGAAGTTTATGATCTCAACCAATCCCATACCAATCAAGATTTCTCTAATTGCATTTAACAACTTTGTAATTTCGCTTTTTGTTCCTGAGGCTTTTGAACATGGCATTGAAGGTTGCAAGTTAAAAATTCCATATCCAATAGCAGCTTCTTCAACGATATCTATTTGATTATAAATGTCGGTTCTGTATCTTGGAATCGAACACTTTAGCCTCGCCCTTTTTAGTGGCTCTAAACTGGATCCTAGCCGGCTTCTTTTAAGGCACAAGGAAATTTCTTGACTGGTAAGGTTCATTCCGAGCACTTGATTAATGTAACCTGCATCGATTTGCATAATTTTTGGTTTCATGTTGGGGGTTAATTCCTTGTTCCTTGGTTTCGTATAATCAATAATTACTGGGTGAATTTTAAATCCCGCGTCAAAAAGATTAATTGCAATTATAGCTATTGTATCCTCTGCAGTATGCTTGTTAATAGCTGTAACCTCTACCAGAATGTTCTTAATGTCTGCGCCTAATCTCGTTGTGTTACTGTTTACAATGGGTGGAAATGAAAGAACGATGTTATTCGAATCTATTATTATAGGATACCTTTCAGCATCCTTTAGTATAAATCCATACTCTTTTCCGCTATCCAATTCATCCAAAATTTGTTTCATTGTGTATTCATTTTGCCTATCAAGAGGAACAAATGAGAAATTCTTTTCTGTTGTAGTATACGTAAGAGGAAACTGGATTTTGTCCAAATTGTGAATACCGATCGAAGCTTTCCTTCTGTGCCTGCCGACTCCATTGTGAAGATCTTCCTGCATGGCAATCAATTCCTTGATGTCTTCGTTAGTTAGGTTCTCTTTTCGACTCGCAACAAAGGATACGATATATGGCCGCAGCTGTTTTACACTCTTATTTACTCTTATAACATATTTGTTGTTTGTTGACAATTTGAATTTCGGTAATCCAACTTCTATCCCTAGTAATCCTTTGAGTGCACGCACTATTCCATACTGTGACGAAAAATCAGGCCTATTTGGATTATATTCAATCCTTAGATTCTCGGCATCGATTCCCTCTATATCTAGACCAGCAAATGGGATAACCTCTAAAATCTTGTCAATTTTAATTCTTGGAAAGAATTTTTGCAGTCTTTTTAATGGAAAAGTTATGACTGGTATCTCGGAACACTCCTTAGCCAGCCCAAATTATTAGAGTACAGATCTCGGACGTCATTTAAACCGAAACGTAGCATCGCTATTCTCTCTATGCCTCCACCCCAAGCCAAGACTGGATTTCTTATGCCAAGGGGTTCTGTCACCTCGGGTCTGAATACGCCCATACCAAACAGCTCAACCCACTTCCCTAGAGATTCATTAAAAATCATAGACTGAAGGGATGGTTCTGTATAGGGAAAGAAAGTAGGCCAGAATTTTACCTTGTTTATTCCTAGTTTAGAGTAAAACTCCATTTGCAGGCCCATCAAATCTCGAAGAGTCACACTGTTCCCAGTGACTATACCCTCTATCTGATTGAATTCTACTAAATGTTTATACGATGCTTTTTCATTTCTGAAGACCTTTCCAACAGTAAATAGCTTAGCGTCTGCTGTTTTATTACTTGATAAATACCTAAGGGTTACAGGAGTAGTATGGGTGCGTAAGACAGTTCTTTTAGATTCTTCGGGGTCCCATTCATAATGCCATCCCTTTTTGTGAACTCTGGAAACACTATCGATTATGTTTCGATCTTTTGTGGGTATGGTTTGGTACGTTTGTGGAATGTAAAATGTGTCTTGCATTTCTCTAGCAGGATGATCCTGAGGTGTAAAAAGGACGTCAAAGTTCCAGAAGCTAGACTGAATGAGCGGTCCATCAATTTCCAAAAAACCCATACCAATAAAAACCTCTTTTATTTCGTCGATCAGGTTTTGAAGTGGATGTTTTTTTCCAGCATGAAGTGAGGTAGTTGGTGCTTCCACATCAAGTGGACTAAATCTTACGTCCTTCCATCTTCCAGATGCGATTAACTGTGGTGTGAGCTGGTTCACCAAATGTTGCTCAGCTTCGTCTTGTAAGCGTTCGTTGTCCAACTTTAGAAGTGTTAACAATCGTCTGCCCTTATCCGACAAAATAATTTCCGAAACTTTATCTGTATGTTCGACTATGAAATGACGATTCTTCAAAGAGTTGAGTGCCCTTAATTCTTCTTGGCTCAAACTAGAAACTTGGTCTTGAGACATGGCTGATGCCATGTGAATCTTCATCAGTAGGGCCTCCTCTGGTGACGCTTCGTCCGAACCAGGCAAAGTTACTAGGGTTGCATCATCCCCAGGCTTAGACGGAGGGCTCTGATGTAACCACTTGTTTAGGTAAACGGCATGTCTGAAGGCAGCGGTACTCTCGTTATTGTCATGAAATACACCAACATTGGATAGTTTTTGCATGGTATTGAATCCCTGTTTTACTAATTCCACGAGTCTTCTCTCAGGAAATCGATTTTCTAATGCATACAATCCATTTTTCCCTATCGATATTTTAGTAATTGATTTAGCATTAACCGAAATTAGACCCTTATATTTGAGCCATTCAATGCCCCTCCTCACCTGGTCTACATTTAGACCAGTCAACTCGGAAAGATTTTCGACGGACATAGGGCGATTGCTAGCCAGAGTTTTTAACAAGGACTTTTCAATGGGGTGGAGCTGGCTCTCTCTGTCTTGCATTAATTGCAGAATGACTGGGTGAATAAGACTTTTTAAACCTTTAACCATTGTAGGGTTATACCATACTGATCGAGGGATGAACAAGGACTTGAACAAACTAAACAGTCATAACAGCGATGAAATTAGTAGTATTGGAAATGATAGCTTAGGTGATACTGATAAAGGGCCCAAAAATAGCGAATATGAAGATGCCTCTGTGAGAGTTACTCCTTGGGATGTTGAAGGTCAGATTGATTATGATAGGCTGATAAAAGAGTTCGGTACTCAATCTATAGATTCTGACATACTGGAACAGTTCAAAAAGATTACAGGTGAAGTTCATCCTTTGCTAAAGCTCCATTATTTTTTCTCTCATCGTGATTTAGACTTTATTCTACATAAAGTGGAGGGTGGAGAAAAAATCTATCTTTATACTGGAAGGGGCCCATCGGGTATGGTCCATATGGGTCATTTGATGCCCTGGATGTTCACCAAGTATCTACAAGACAAATTTGGTTCCAAATTGTTGTTTCAGCTAACAGATGATGAAAAATTTTTGTACAGTCAGGACCGAACTAGAGAAGAAATCAAACGCTTCACGTATGAAAATATATTGGATATTATATCTATAGGTTTTGATCCTAGTAATACAAAAATCATAGTAGATACAGTACATATCAAACACCTTTATCCTATTGCCCTTGAAATTGCAAAACGAATTACTTTTTCGACTTCTAAAGCGGTGTTTGGTTTTTCAGGTTCGACAAATATTGGCATGATAGGATTTCCTCCGATACAGGCGGCTCCTTGCTTCTTACCCTCAATAATTGAGGGAAGACCTACACCGGTGTTGATACCTGCAGCGATAGATCAAGATCCTTACTGGAGAATTACTCGAGACGTTGCGGAGAAAATGGGTTTCTATAAACCAGCTCAGATTCATAGCAAATTTCTTCCGAGCCTGAATGCTACCGGAGGGAAGATGTCTTCTTCAAAGCCTGAGACTGCGGTCTTTACAACTGATGAGCCTGAAGTCATCGAAAAAAAAGTGTGCAGTGCATATACCGGCGGACAGGCTACTGTTGCTTTGCAGAGGCTTTACGGTGGGAACGCATTGGGATGTCCAGTTTTCTGGTATTTAAGGTATTTCTTTGACGATCAAAAGGAATCGGATGAGCGCTTCGTCAAGTGTATTAGCGGAAACCTTCTTTGCGGAGAATGCAAGAGCGATCTTGCCAGGGAGTCAAAATCCTTCATCGCTGCTTTAAAAATGCGACGAGAAAAGGCCAAAGATCGCATCCAGAAATATATGTATGAGAATGAACCTTTTGAATTTTGAGGACTATATAGCGTGTGGCGATTCATATTATGAAGACTGAAACATTTGAGTGTGAAGACAGTTATGAAGCCAAAAAATTAGCGGGGCTATTGGCTATTCAGAAAGATAACTCGATATATGTTTCAAGAATTGCGGGTGCAGTAAAGAATGAGATCATCATTATGTTAAAAGATAAATCATCTCATAGTGTTACCCTAAAGGATGACAAGAATGTATGGAGACTAAAATCATTAGTGGAGGA
The DNA here is from genome assembly GCA_014523685.1 of Nitrososphaerales archaeon TH5893. Taxonomy (GTDB): domain Archaea; phylum Thermoproteota; class Nitrososphaeria; order Nitrososphaerales; family Nitrososphaeraceae; genus TH5893. The sequence goes on along the minus strand of JAATVT010000089.1, from coordinate 1,576 downwards.
CGTAGTTGCAGGAAAAAAAACAATTTCGGAATGTTCATGTAAGAATCAAGATAGCCAGGTAAGTATCTCTACTCAATGATGATATTAGTAGGTGAGGCTGTTTGGATATTTAACAAGGTTCTTGGTTTGCCTTTATTCTGGTATAGGGTATAAATCCTACCACAAGTAGCAGCCCAATCGTGTCTTGATGGGAGAATGAGATGTCAATATCATTTGACTAGACTATTTCAGATCAAACCGGATTAGATTAAATTCAAATGAGATCAATTAGAAAGGATCGGACCTACTACTATCCTCCTACAGACTACTTCACCCCTCTTAATGAGACCACACTATTTTTATCGTAATTCCATAGTTATCTCGTCAGCAAGGATCTGTTGTACCTTCCTAAAGTAAAGGCCCGTAGAGTAAGGCATCAGAGGAATATATTCTTCTATGACCCTCATAACATAAGGTACCGCGCGTTTTGAGACATCCATTCTAAACTTCATCCAGAGAACTCGGTCTTGACGAAATCGAATTTTGTCTTTTAAATTATTCGGCACATTATCTATTGATTTATCTTCTATTCGCTTGTACCAATATGCGAGTAATTCGGGGTGCAATCCCTCTTTCAAATTCTTAATTCCTTTGGAAATTGTGTATAGAGGAAAATCGACATTATTTTCTTTATACATTTTTTCTGTGACTATTTCGACTATTTGAAAATAAAATCCTTCTAATCAAATATAATTGCTGATTGATATTACTATTTTTTGCCTTTAGTTCTTCTCAAAATTTTTCCTGAAGCATCTATCTCCCCGGCTCTTATTCGAGTTGACGAAATAGCGCTTCCATCTTCAGCTTTTAGAATATTCACAGTGATTATCGATATAGGATTTAATTTATTAATTTTTCTAATTTTATTAATTTCATGGACCTTGTATGCGGTTTCGGAACTTGCGACCAGTGCGTCAACAGGCCCCTTAGTCACAGTTGGACCAAATTCACTATCAAGCTTTGCGACAGTGTATCTGACTTTGTGACCGAATTTTCTACCTATGATCTCATGTAGATTTCTAACTCTCTGTTCATAATTGTGATTTAACCTTGTTTTCTTTTTTACTTTGGATGCAAAATCATCACTTGAAATCCCTATTATGACTTTATCTCCAACTTCAAACGCCTTGGAAAGCAAGGCCAAATGACCAATGTGTAATTCATCAAAAGTACCTCCAGTAGCCACTAAATCGAATTTATGCTTAATCGTACTGGGTCGCCATACTAATCTCAAAAATAAGGCAAAACATGCCCATTTAATTGGATGTTCGCTTATGACTTAGATCTACAAGGTTGCAATTGCTATGTGATGTCAAAGACGTTGCGAATTAAGATATGCATACACAGCATTGATTTGAGCGTACACTGAGCTGCTCTGATTCTTTTCGCTTCACGTGTACTATCCTTTCTGAAATATCTTGACACATTGTGGGGGACATACGTTTTCACAAGCCATGCAAAATATACAATCCTTTTCCCTTATCATAAATGGTTTCTTATCAGATGCTGGGTGTCCAGGTGTTTCTAACCATTCGTA
>JAATVT010000088.1 GCA_014523685.1 Nitrososphaerales archaeon TH5893 | reverse complement strand
TTTAAAGTCATCTATTAGATCAATTGTATATTGTGTTTCGTCCGGAGTCTCATCAGGCCATCCTATTATGAGTGTCAATGCAGGGAACCAATGATTCTGATTCATAATTTTGCATCCTTCCCTGACAACTGCTCCCCACTCTTCTGTCTGAAATGGTTTTGTCTTTACCCCAAGATGCTTTTTTACTAGACTAGGTGCGACTGTCTCAACCCCCAAGTTAGTAGCTAGCCATCTACCATTCTTATCCATGCCATTGATTTCAGATATCTCCCTGATAAGATCGGGGGACGATGCTACGGCAGATAAGGTCATATGGGTAGTGCCTACGAAATTTGCACCTAGAGACTTTAGCCCCTTCCAAAGATCTAAAATTGCGTCAGAGTTAGGTACAAATTCCTTGCTGTCACATCCATAGAGCAACATCTCATCAGACTGCAACCAAATAGAATCAAAGCCATATCTAAGATTGTATCCGGCCTCTGTTTGTAACCTATCAAGTGGCATGTCCTTCTTTGAACGCTTATTGACATCACAAAAGTCGCATCCTCTACCACATCCACGCATGGCCTCAATGAGAGAATTTATGGTGGGGCCCTGAATCAAAGGAATATTGTCAACATTTCTTACGAAAGTATGAAGCAATTCAGGGGCATCTCCACTTTCTAAATCGTGGAATAGGTCGGAAGCAAGTTCATCGGCTTCTCCTACCACAACAGTATCTATGCCGTGAATTTCCATCCTGTCTGGTTTTGCCAGTTCCCAAGCACCATTTCCGCCTACGACGACTTTAAAATTATATTTCTTTTTCAACTGAATGATGGAGGCACACATCTTTTTGAATTTCATTGCAATATAGGAGAGCTTTTCAGGCGACATAGTGGTAGTTACAGGGGCCATACCGAGCGGATCCATCACGTTAAGTCCCACGACCTTAGTCTCTGGTCCTATGCTTTTATCAAGCATTTCAGGGTTTGCAAGAAAAACATCAGACCGGTTATATTCTTTCAATAATGCACCTTCTATCCTTCTCAAGCCGCACTGTGCTACTTTTACTTCCCCTGTAGTCTTGTCAGTTTCAACACTTGGACAAAATAGCTTATCGAATACAATTTCAGGAATAAGCTCGTAGGGCCCACAGGCAATGAACCCATACAGGAAATTTCCTCTATAATTAGTCATGAGACTTCTGTCTGCTGTTAACACTATGCGTTTTCCAGCCGTCACCATTTTCTGATATCCTGGTTATTGCCTTATCGATTAGGTATAAATCTATTACTCTATTCTTGCGAGTATGGCTTGGGTGATTGGTCATCAGTATAATCCTTTCCGGTGACCTTTTAGCATAATAATTTTTAGCTGTTCATGATGAAGCATGAATAACACATCTGAATAATGAACCCACCTGAATTCATAATGCTCATATGAGATCACTACATTTTTGCTTGGTGTTAAAGCAAAATAGAATGAAACTTCCTTTTCAGCTTTCATGCCATCAGATCGAAGATATGAGTAACGGATCTTCCCTATATATGACCTAACTTCCAGGCTGGTAATTCCAGTCTCTTCTGACACTTCTCGGATTAGAGTTTGAATCTCGCTTTCATCTTTTTCCTTATGTCCTTGGGGAAAACCCCAGAAGCCCCTCCTGTTTTTTAATAGAAGGAACTCAGAAGGATCTTTAGAATATGTTTCCTCGGGTGTTCCCTTATTACGAAATTTTATTATCGCCCCTATTGATTTCTCTAACCCCACCACCCAGCTCTGCTACCTTGAGTCAAGTATGTTATTAGGGTGATTATTATAATTATATATTGCATATACCGCTTCTCCTAGGGTTGATATGCTAATTTTCCGTTAAAGGTATTAATAGGCAATTAAGAGATCCGATGGGGTGGAGGGCCGGTCGTCTAGTCCGGTAGGATACGGCATTGGCATTGCTGAGGTCGTGGGTTCGAATCCCACCCGGTCCACTTAAACTGAAGGGCCGAAATTGATTTGTTCATATAGTGAAGCCGCGAAATTTTCTTCTATACTAAACGCGATGTTCGATTTGAAAACAATATGATATATTTTGAAGTAACTTCTATTGCTAGAATCATATCCTAACCTAATAATGCTTTTGTATGTTTCCAACCTTTCAGAGTCAAGGATGTCACCTATACTTTCCTTTTTTTTCCTAATTCTCCTGACTATGTTTTCAGGAAGAAATGAAGGATAAATGTTTGATCTAGCACTCACTAATATTTTTTCGTTCTCTTTCAGAACAATGCATATGGACCTACTTATGAATTCGGGGAGATCCGTTTGTTCTAATATTCTGACCGCTGTTTCCGAGCCAGTTAATAAAGATAATGTCTTTTCTAAAGTCCCCGTAGCTGCAAATAATAATTTTTGAGGTAATGGTATTCTCGTCTTTATTTTTTTCTCCAACTCATAAATACCGTCTATTATGTTTCTCCTTTCAACTGCGATGGATATATGACCCATGGAAGTTCTATTTGGTGTCAACAAACATCTATCCAATAACCATTCTGAGGATCATGAATGCCGAAATTGAGAAGATGGTAATTAGACTCACACTTTTGAGAACTAATTCCAACCTTGCCGTAATAGCATCGGTCCGTCCTCTTCTTTTATACTCTTTATATCTTCTAGAAACTCTAATGTGAACATAACTTACCAGTCCTGTGATAACAGAAAAAACTAGGGGTAGAGTTTCAATATGATTTGTCTGCATGACGAATCCTGCAATAAGAGGTAGTGCGCCCCAAGATAGAGAAAACCAGAAGTTAGTGTGAAAAAAACCCCTGAACGCCTCAAAATTGTAGGCGAATAAAAAAAATCCCTCCAGTACAGCTATCACCAATAACAGAGGAACAAAAAATATAATATAATAAACTCCAATAGCGTACGCCGGTAGGAGACCTATTAGAACTATGTACCAGAGTTGCCTGCTGGAAAAATAATTTCCCCAGGGCTTAACAGTTTTGGACCCTAGGTTGTCAGCTGCGTGAGCTGCCAACCCGAGACCAAGTGCGTATATAGCGGATATAGCGACAACCCTTTCCCATACTATTTGAACTGCTAATATGGAACCCAACACTGCAAACGAGATACACATGCCTGTGTAAGGTAGAAATAACATTCCCACAAATGCCCTAAATCCTCTTGGACCGAATTTGGGCACATACCATTCATTCAAGCGATTATTTTCGGCGTTCATGGTTTCCTCGCAGAAACGATCGCACTTGTTCCTAACGTATGGCATTTGCAGAATGGTTTGACAAACCCTGTTTTTCTGAGATACCGGATAGTATCACCCGGCCAGGGATTGGTTTTGGAAATGAGCTTGTCTAATCTCTCAAATGTAGGGGCCCATTCTTTGAGTAGCTTGCCAGAAAGCCTTAGTAGCAGAAAATGAAATTTCCAAAATTTTTCTATCATAGGATTCTTGGGAAATGTAAAGTCATGAAACACTATCACTCCATCATGTTTAAGAACTCGCCAAGACTCCTGCACGACAGTTTCAATATCTATATACTTTGCCAAATACGATGATACAATGGAATCAAAGGTCTCTGCTCTAAATGGTAATAGTTCTGCCGTTGAATTTATTAAGGATAGTGTTGGGTGTTTTTCTCTTGCTTTCTTAAGATAGTCTAATGTAAGGTCAAGGGAATGTACGGTGGTTTTGTCCGACATCTGGTCTAGCATCGAGGATAAGATTCCTGTCCCCGCTGCTAGTTCCAGAATAGTGGTTGGAATAAACTCACCCTCGTCTACAATCTTAGCTATCTGAGTTTTCCACATCTTGTCTCTCCCAAGCGTAGCAAAACAAACTACGGAATCATACGTGGCTGCGTTACTCGCATTAAAGAATTTTCGAGCGTAATTGTATCCTTCGTGTAAAATCAATTTAGATATTTTTCTCCTATTCTTGCCTGTTTGTGGTTGGATACATATAACAGATACAACTCTTTATGACTAGAACCAAACCATGTACTTTGTCAATTGGCAAAGAGACGTAAAAATCGAGAATAGAAATGGACAAAAAGTTGTTCACAAGAGTGATAAAAAAAGTAAGGCTTTTCATGAATACTTGCTAGCATCGTCATACACATTAATGTCCATTGCGCTGGGACATCCGGATTCTCCTCCGATCGTAGGGGAATGGGCAAGGAAAAATGAAGGGGACAGTATGAGAAGACATCTGAATAAAATTGGGATTAGAACACCTAAACTCATCTCACTTTCTGATTCTGTACTCGTGGAAGAATATATAGGATTTGGAGATTTGTATAGAGCATTTCTAGACCTTGACGACATTCACATTATTTCCTCGTTAGCAACAAAAGCCGGGGTCATGACAGCGAGTCTCCATCTTGATGGCAAAGTCTTCCTTGACAATAAATCTCAGAATTATCTTGTAGGGGATGGATATGACGCGTTGTATCGCACTGATTTGGGGTTCATACAAAGAAAAACTTCAGTTTTTTCACAAAGCATGGACGTAGCTACGTTTCTTGCAAGCTCATTAGATCTAAGTTTCCTACGTTATTCCTCGATCGAAAACGGGTTTCATCAAGGTTATTCTTCAATAACAAGACATGGTTTCCCATATCTTTCCATTATTTTGAGGAATCTAATTGCACCTGGCTTCGCTTTCAATCATAGGTCGATGCTAAAAAACATGCTCACTAATTCAATATACAGATGTTCTTTGGCAAATTAGATTGGGGGAAGCTCAGTCTTTTTGCCAAATCCGCCCGAACCAAATTTGCAATAGAAACATTGGTCTGATTGCATGTACGGTATTCTTTGTATTATGACTGCGCCAATTTTTAGTGCAATCCTAGTCATTAATCTGTATTTGAAGGGCATTGATGGAATAACTTCGTCAAAATAGACAGTGTAATGATCTGGACAAAATTTTAATGTGATTTGAGCCTTGTGCTTAAGCTCTTGTCGACGGTTATCTTTCGACTCTATGCTCAGGGTCTTGGTGACATTTATTTGTTCCCTAATATATTCATGCTTAGGACATGGACAGTCCTTTCCTCCAGGATGTTTATATGCTGGAACATTCTTCCAATCAAATTCAGGGAAGTCCTTTTCAAAGTCATCCATACTTTAATCTAAGCAACTTCATCTCATATAAAGATGTATGTAGAGAGTATAACACTGAAACCGCTGCTCATAATTAAATATTGCAGACTAAAATGAGAAAAGATATATTTTTGGCTTTCTAACAGAATCTATAGGCGTGACAGTACGAGACCAACAGGGCAGCAATGGAAATAGTGGAATGGCGACGGCTACTACAACAACAACTGCAACAACAAATAAGACTGACCACAATGTGAATAAAAGTTCCCTGGATTCTAATTTGAGGACGCTTATAGAATTCAAGAAAAACTTATTGGAAGAGCAACGAAAGAGTGAACAGGAAATTCAAGAGATCAATGTTAGAATCGATGAGGCAAAGAAAGACATTGATGAGAATCGAAATGAATTGGATAATCTGCGTGTGCACTTAAAGAAAGTTAATGAGCAAAAGGAGACAGAGTATCCAAAGTTTAAAGAGATGAAGAATATCCTCATGGAAACTCGAAATGAGATGAAGAATATTGAAAATAAATCGACGTCCAGTGCAAGCTCGAGATTGAGAAAAGATCGATTTGATATTCTACGTTTGAGTAGAGCACTAGAACAGATAGAACATGATATACAGACTAAGAAATTGTCGAAAGACGAAGAACGTAGGTTGGTCGCCAAGTCGAAAGAAGTTGCAACTAAGTTACACAATTTGAAGGTGATTAACAAGAAGGAAGATAAGTACAGAAATATACTTTCACAATATGATTCGCTCAAGTCAATTATGAACAGAATATTCGACCAAAAGTCAGAATTCGGAAATAAGATTGGTGGCATCAAATCAGAATTAGACAGATTGATGAACTTGAGAGAGAATCTGTATGAAGAACGAAGGAAGGTAATTCACGCAATAAGAGAGGCGGCTGCTAAACTTGAAATGGTTGAAACTCAACTAAATGCGATCGAATTTAGAAGATCCCGTACTCAAGCAATAAGCAATAGACAGAGAAAAAAGAGGGAGTATGATGGCCAACGCGAAAACAGATACGAAGTTAATCAGGAACGAGTAAGACGTAACAAGGAAAATCAGGAAAGATGGAATATCTTGAAAGAAGAAGCCCTCAAGAAAATGGCAAGCGGTGAGAAATTAACGTTTGAAGATATGAAGCTAATCTATGATGACAACACCCCGTAACCCAAATGACAAATTTGAGGATAATTAGCCTACTAACAATTGGTATGAATGAGTAGTTCCCCAAATTTTGCTTAATAAAAACCCGGCGTGTGTAAACCATAATACAGATTCTATCCAGATAGGGTTTTGCGCTTACCCACAAAATACCTAATACCCACCCAATCAATCAATACGGACGAACTGTTTGAAGCCAAAATATTTGTGATAGAGTCAACAAATGGTACTTTCCCATTCTAACATTACTCATTACCATTTTATATAGCCGATTTAGATACAGGCGGATAGATTGGCTAATGTATACTTCGCGCCTTATGGGGTCGGTCTTGGTCATGCTAGTCGGCTCGTGATGGTGGCCGAGCGGCTGCAGTACTTTGGAGTAGCATTCAAATTTTCAACATTTGGTGAAGCAGCGAAGTACCTCTCATGTCTTGGATACCCGTGCAATGTCGTTCCACCAATGGAATTTGGTTGGACATCCGAAGGTCATTTTTCAATCTCCTCAAGCATTGCCAACATACCAATCTACTTTGTTAACTTTTCTAGGCAGGTCAACTACGAGGTTAGTAATATGATAAAATTCCGACCAGATATAGTAGTTTCAGATACGAGATTATCACCGGTTCTGGCTTCGAAAATTTTGCATGTTCCTTCTATCGTGATACTCAACCAGCTAAGACTCCTACTTTCACCTCGTTTGAGAAATTATAGGGTAGCGAGAAGTTTCGAAGCTCTTAATGGTGAAGTCCTGGGATTGGGATGGACATTGACTGAAAAGATACTCATACCAGATTTACCACCACCCTACACTATCTCTGAGAGAAACATCTGGGGGACTAGTTCAGTCAGAAATAAGGTTGAATATGTGGGATTTACTACTCCTCGAACGCATATAACTGAATCAAATATGAAAAGGATATGCTCTGAACTGGGTTTGAATCG
>JAATVT010000007.1 GCA_014523685.1 Nitrososphaerales archaeon TH5893 | reverse complement strand
TTGAAAAGATATCCAAAAAATCCAATTCTCCTACCAAACAAAGATTGCTGGTGGGAATCCAAAGCAGTTTTTAACTGCGCAATTAGTTACGATGGGGAAATCATCCATATGCTCTATAGGGCCATAGGTGAATATGAGAATTATATTTCTAGAATAGGATATGCCTGTAGTGACGATGGTTACAAATTTAATAAGATGTGCGAGATAGCTTTTGGTCCAAGTGAGGATTATGAAAAATATGGTATAGAAGATCCTCGCCTGGTAAAAATCAACGATCAAACTTACGTTACCTATGTTGTGCTCTCGGGGCATGTTCGAGACAGACCTAATGTATTCTCAGCGGTAGCGACAACAAATGACTACCGTGAGTTTACTCGGATGGGAATCATCACAGGTGGAGGTACGGATAACAAGGATGTCGTCTTCTTTCCAGAGAAATTAGGCTATAGAGCTTTAGACGGGAACGAAAGTATGATCTATTTTTCACTCCTTAGACCAAGTGATTGGATTGGATCCGCATATGGTACGGATAGACCCAGCATATGGTTAGGTGAGGGCAAATCACTAACAAGTATTGAAAGGCATACACTTCTTCTCAAACCTGAGAGTGAGTGGGAGGCATTAAAGATCGGTGCTGGAGTTCCTCCCATTAAAACGGAGCGAGGTTGGCTTATCATATACCACGGTGTAAGTAATGAAAAGGCGTATAGTGTCGGTGCTGCCCTACTCGATTTAAAGGAACCTAAACGAATTCTGGGAAGAACTAAATGGCCCATTCTGGAACCAGAAGAGGAATATGAAAGATTTGGTGATGTAAACAACGTAGTTTTCCCGACTGGTGCATGCATTGTCGATGGAGAACTATTTGTGTACTATGGGGGAGCAGATAAGGTATGCTGCTTGGCAACGGCAGATTTAGGTCTTCTCGTGGATTACATCCTGCAAGAAGATTAAAACCTAAATGGCATAAGGTTATGGGATTATCTTATCCGACCAACGAAAATCTATTTTTTCTTTGCTTGACCTCTTTAGATTATAGATTCGGGTAGCCAATGAATCGTGAAAAAATGAATTCATGATACGATATGAGATGATACTAAATTATACTCATTGAAAATTGTACCGATTACCATGAGATTCTAAAACCGTTCTAATTGATTTTAACGCAAGGCCTTTGTACCTATTTGTATTTTCTGCCTATCTTGCATTCAAAGTAGTATACTATACGACACCTAAAGCCGGTCAAACGTTTAGTTTCCTCGATTCAGGAATTGTACTAAGACAAATTCATAATGGGGGCCCAGAATTCAACTTTTTTAATCCGGGTTTTGATTCCAATAGTCTTTTTGATGGCCAGATGCGGCAGGATTAAATGGATGATAATCTTACCATATAACCCAATTGAACAGGGAATGATGAAGCGGTGGCTGTATGATTTTCTTAACGAAAAGGTGATTATATATTGCCAAAATATCTGAACCCTGTTGTTCTTTCATTTAAATTTATCAGATGATTTCCCGTCTTAACTTTGGTTCCTACTACTGTTTGGGAATGCAAGAGCTTGATGCAAAGGAGGGGTCGGGCAATAATGGCAGCAATCCAAATGCATAAAACATCTAGAACATCGGCCAATGACGTAGGCAGTAATTGAGCATAAGCATACAACAAGAAATGCCTCGAATTCGGTCTGTAACCTTATGTAAGATATGATATTCTAACAGCAACAGCAGGATTTGACGTGGGGTATAGCTCATTCTAGTATCATCAACATCATTTGTAGAAGTGCATCATGATTTAGAATCGAATGCATTCAATACAGACGATTATATGAAAACCGCACTGGGGTGAAAATCTCTGACCGCAATGATCATTCTGAGTGGCTGCTAGTTTGTTCGAGAGAGAATTGATCTTATCACTCAATTTTTTTCTAGCCTGTGAAAGCTGTGTCTAGGTCTAGATATCGAACGTCTGGACTAAATAATAGCAAAACCATTCTCGTTATAATGATATATTTGGAGTCAGAAAATCAGCAAGTGCTGAGCGAATAGGTGCAGTTTTTTGCCGACATTGTGTAACCTAATTTCCACTATAACCTGTTTCCACAAAAATATATAAGGATTTAGACGCCGATATAACATTAATGAAACGTACCTCGACCCATGGCTCTAAGTATCGGAATGTTTCGCCTCCCAAACCTAATCCGAGGTGGGGTAGAGAAGAGGAAACTGAAATTTTTGCTCAGCAAGTGAAACGTTTTAGACAAGGTAAATTGTCCGAGGACGATTTTCGACGTTTTAGGTTACAACACGGTGCTTATGGTTCCAGATTACAATTAAACTACAGTATGGTGAGAATCAAGATTCCAAGTGGCGAAATAAATCCTGAACAGCTAGAAGAAATTGCTAATCTATCAGAATCATTCTCAATTGGCTCAGCTCATGTTTCTACTCGTCAGAATATTCAGTTACATTGGGTGCAACTAGAAGATGTTAGCGAGGTAATGAGAGGCTTAGTCGAAGTAGGCCTCACTACGCGAGAAGCATGTGGCAATACTGTTAGAAACGTGATGTGTAGTCATTACGCAGGAGTCTGCCCAGATGAAGCATTTGATGCTACGCCGTACTCCAAGGCAATTGCAAGATTTTTTATCAGAAATCCCATGTGTCAGAATCTCCCACGTAAATTTAAGATCAATTTTGCATGTTGTAAAGATCATGGATTGGTAAGAATTGCAGATATTGGATTGATTCCAATGATAAGAGACGAGCAACGAGGCTTCAGAATATATCTAGGCGGAGGGCTTGGAGCTGCTTCTTTTATAGGCCATCCTCTAGAGGATTTCACATCTGAGGAAAGAGTCCTTCCAACATGCATGGCGGCGGTTAGATTGTTTGATAGACATGGCAACCGAGAAAACATGGCACGAAATAGAATGAGATATTTGGTTCACGAAATGGGATGGGAGAAATTTCAGAAAATGGTATTAAAGGAGAGGTCAATAGTTGAAATGACTACTGCCGTCTCTACAGCCAGACTCTTTGAGGTAAAAGGCCTAGAAGGTTTCAATCAGCCTATTGAGACTAAGTTTTCGCATGCTCTGACAAAATTGCCAGTTATAAATGATCATGTAACTCCAGAAAGTACAAAGTATGAACGATGGCTCCGTACCAATGTTGTACCTCAGAAGCAGGCTGGCTATTTTACGATATTTGTAACGCTCGAAGCAGGGGATATCACAGCGAACCAGTTACGAACACTTGCTGGAGCGATCCGGGAGCTATCTATTGAAGGGGTCGCTAGAAATACCCCACAGCAAAATTTTGCAATTCGGTACGTCAAGGGCGAGGACCTGCAAGAGTTTCATGACAGACTTATGTCAATAGGTCTGGGAAGTTCAGGAGCATTGACTATCACATCCGCGGTTGGGTGTTCCGGAACAACTTCATGTAACCTGGCGATAACTAATTCTCACAGACTAGCAAAAGAGGTACAAAGGAAATTCTTAGAAATGGGGTATGACACTGATGAGGAGTTAAGGGATTCAACAATCAAGGTTAGTGGTTGTCCCAATTCGTGTGGACAGCATGAAATTGCAACTATAGGTTTCTTTGGCGGAGCATCAAGAATCGGAGACGCGATGGCTCCAACCTACACTATGCTATTTGGTGGGAGCGCCGGAGAACATGGCGAACTGGGCAAGGCAATTATGCGTGTGCCTGCAAGGAAAGTAATAGACACTATTAAGGAAATAATCAAAATATACAAAAATGAGAAGCATGATGGTCAGACACTAAGCCAATGGATAAATAGAATTGTGAAAGGAGAAGGGACAAAACAGATCCGGAATGTAGAAGATATGAAACGACTTCTCCTAGGGATTACACAGCTACCGCCAATAGAAAAAGAACCTGAATCATACAAAGACTACGGTAACGATGTAAAGTTTACCGCTAAAACGGCTAGAGGAGAATGTGCCGCTTAATA
>JAATVT010000087.1 GCA_014523685.1 Nitrososphaerales archaeon TH5893 | reverse complement strand
TCTGTTCTTACAGGCATGCTTATTGAGGTATTCTCTTCCATTCCGTCTAACCTTGCACTAGTATTCCCCATTATTGCGACTTTTGCAACTGCTATATCTTTTTGTTGTGCTATTCCCATCGGTCCAAGATTGTCTGATTGACTTGCTTGAAGTTCCTTCACTATGCCAACGGTTCTTGTATTGTACAAGTTCTCTACTGAAACAAAATCAAAAGAGCTGACGATCATACCTTCGTTAACTGAAAACCAGAAACCATCCATATTACTAGGAAATTTTTCTGAAATAATTGTTTTCCCTACCTCTAAATTGGATATGTATCCATGTTCGTAGTCGCTGTAACGCATAGAATCATCGTCAGAATTGGGATCTTTGCGTCGTTTAAATGATTCTTTTCTCTTTATTTCCATGATGCCCAAACCTACACATAATAATAATGTACGAAAATTCGAAGCATTTTGGTTTCAAGATCTAACCTATCAGATATTCAAACAAAAAGACTTATCCTAAATAAAACATATAGAAAGCATGAATCTATATATTTTTAGTTATTTATTAACAATGTAGTTACAAGCCAAGGAATTTTATAGTAAATCTCTCACGCTTGATGTTTCGGAATTGGATGATTTCTCGAATCTAAATATTGCAAATGATGTAAAAGTACTAGTTTATTACAAGGCTAATCACACCCCAGGGACTTTTACATCCTTAATCCTTCCGTGGACAATATTGAACAGGTTGTGAATGAACTAACTAGGGGTCTCCTTTTCTACTTTTGCTAATTATGAGAACGTGAGCACCAGCATCATGTGCTCCTAAACTATCTAACTATTGTGCCAGTCCTACAACGTAAACAATATGGAGAAAAGCTCTTGCTGCATATCGTAGCTCAATCTAATGCATATCTCATTACTCTTAGCACTTGTTGTACTTTTTCTTAAACCCATACAGACGACTACTTGTCTCCTTTACATATTGTATCAGAGGACTCAAGATATAAGCGGTATCTTGGTATAGATATACTATGGTGACACTTATGATAGGAATGCAGGATTCACTTCTTGTGCTTGAATCTTCAAACAAATTTAAGATTCATGAGTGTTTGAAAGGAACTGATCCACAAATAATAGCATTTGATCCAAAAAATCCAAGTCGAGCATATTGTGGGACTTTTGGTGATGGCCTGTGGAAAACTGATGACAGCGGACAGACTTGGAACAGAATTGGTAGAGATGCTATCTCTAGTCAAAATGTAACGTCTGTCTCAGTGAGTCTTCTAGCTAGTGAGAATAGTTTCAACAGAGTATACGTTGGAACTGAGCCAAGTGCACTTTACATATCATATGATGGAGGTGACTTGTGGGAAAGGATGGAGTCCCTAAACAATTTACCGTCCTCGACATCATGGAGCTTTCCTCCAAGGCCGTGGACTCATCATGTCCGTTGGATCGAGTCTGATGCAAATAACCCAGACTATGTTTTTGTTGCCATTGAAGCTGGAGCCCTTATACAAAGCCGTGATGGAGGAAGAACGTGGATAGACCGAGTTGAGCAAGGGCCATATGATACCCATACACTAGTTACACATCCGAGGGCACCTAGAAGACTTTATTCCTCTGCTGGAGATGGATATTATGAAAGCTTTGACTACGGAGAATCATGGAGCAGACCAATGGAAGGCATGAAACATGGTTACCTTTTTGGGCTTGCTGTCGATTCAGGCGATCCCCAAGTTGTAATTGTATCTGCATCTGTAGGCCCAGGTAGGGCTTACTCTATTGAAAATGCTGAGTCGTTTGTATATAGAAGAGATGAGGATGGTAAAAAATGGAACGCCGTTTCAAATGGCCTTCCTAGACCGAGTGGAACAACAATCACGCTTCTTGCCGCAAATCCAAAAGCTAAGGGTGAATTCTATGCTGCTAACAACCGTGGCTTATTCATCTCAACTGATTCAGGTATATCTTGGCAAGAAATTGACATCCAATGGCCAAAAGAATATTTCTTACAACCTCCCTGGACTCTTGCAGTTAGGCCATGATTTGGCCCATAGCAAGATATGACTTGCTATTCATGATGGCAGCCGCAGAATACTGTCGACCTGCCCTGTTGATTCAATACTCAATGCCAAACATACCGCAGGAAACTACATCTAACTGGCCTCACTGATTGGGAATCCCCATGTCTTTCAATCTAGATTCAGTTTCTCCTATTACCAAATCTTCTCAGGGACCGACCTATTGATTTAGCAGTAGATCTCTGTTGTCGTTGTTGTTACTAAGATTGATGTTTCTTCAAATCCTTCATTACATTTCTTAGTGTCACTTCTGTTATACCAGCAGTTTTTGCGATGAAACCCTGAGTTACATTTTCATGATTCTTTATGCCGGCTAAATACAGTACAGTTGCAGCAAGTCCCATTGGGTCTTTGCCTGCAGACTTCTCTTCCGCAATGATATTGTTCAACATTTTTGCTGCATGATATTTTGTGATCTCACTTAGCCCTACCTTGCTTGCTATTTTAGAAATGCATTTCATAGGATCAACATTTGGAATTTTAAGATCTAGTTTAAAATATAGCAATCTGTAATCTCGAGATATTTCCTTAACTTTATTATTTGTGACAGAGGCTATTTCTTTAAGTGTTCTTGGTACTCCAGTCTCTCTGCAAGCAATATACGCAGCAGCGGATAACATACCGGAAATAGTTCGGCCACGTATGAATCGTTTTTGCTGAGCTTTTCTGTAGAGGTAAGCAGTTTTCTCTACCGCTGCATTTGATAATTGAAGTTTATCCTTCAATACATCAAGCTCTACAAATGCTTGCCGTAAGCTCCTTTCTTGAGCTGTAACAAACTGGGTTTTATAGTCCCATTTTCTTATTCTTTGCATTCTAGAATGCATTACCGAATCAATTCTAGTTCCAGCGGCATCTCTATTTGATTGCCCGATGACAGTATAGAGTCCTCTGTCGTGTCGAGCAAGAGAGTTAGGAGCTCCAGTCCTTGTCTTATTGTTTATTTCTTCTGGTGAGAAAATATGCCACTCTCGACTGGTTTCTTCAATTCGTTCTGAAATCACTATGCCACATTTGCTACAAATTATCTCGCCAGATTCAATATCGGTTATTGCAATGCTGCTATTTTTACATGTAGGACATTTTGCAGTTATTTGTTGTGGTTGTGATTGAGCTGTTTTTGCAGGAGGAGGAGTATTTTGCATTTTGTTTAGTCCTCTACGTGCTAAAAAGATTATGGACGTGCTTGAAGATGGAGCGGAACTTCAAAGCGTCTTCCATATCTATTAATTATCATCAAGACCTGATCACTTACTTGTTTTTTGCGAACTTGCGATGAGACTTGAGAAGGATCATTGATTCTATTACCGTCAATTTCTTCAATTATGTCTCCTTTTCTTAATCCCGCATCATCTGCTGGACTGTATGGTTCTACTTGTGCTATCAAGGCACCCTCTGTCACCGGTAACTGATAATAGTGTGCTAACTGTCTTGTTATTTTTATAGAGGCTATTCCAATCCAGGGTCTATTAGTAACACGTCCATTTTCTATGAGCTCACTCATTATTGACTTGGCCATGTTAATGGGTACCGCAAATCCGATCCCATGTGCATACGGCATTTTGGCAGTGTTAATAGCTATAACCTCACCATTTGTATTAACAAGAGGGCCTCCAGAATTGCCAGGATTTATTGCCGCATCGGTTTGAATTAATTCAAGTACGCCATTTTCAAATTGTATATTTCTATTCAGTGAACTTACTATTCCTGCCGTTACTGTTGGTCCTCCTGTTAAGCCAAATGGATTGCCTATTGCAATAACTACTTGTCCTATTTTCAGATTATCAGAATTTCCTAGGTGAGCATAAGGAAGCACATCACCCTCATCACTAGAGACGCCTTCTGCCTTAACTACTGCTAAATCCGTTATTTCGTCCTTCCCTATTACCTTTCCATTTAGCATTCTTCCATCGGCCAGGGTAATCTTTAATCGTTTTGTATCATCAATTACATGGTTGTTCGTAAGAATATATCCATTCTTGTCTATTATTATCCCTGAACCAACGCCTTCTACCGGGAATATTCGAAATAGCTGATCTTGTACCATTCTTACAGTGGCAATATTTACAGTACTCTTGCTCACTCCATCCACTGCATTAGCGATCAAATCTTCGCCAAGCGGAATGGCCACCGGTCAGTATTCACCCCCTCTTATTCTATTTACATAACCATACCGTCTCGAACATTCTACATTATCATATTTTTCTAGTTTTAATAGATTCACACATCCTATACGTAAATGTACTATAAGTTGACAAGGTATTCTCAGAGTTAGTCACAGTGAAAAGCTTGTATCTTGACCAGGAAACTATAATTGATGCTTGCAATATCGCTTGTGATTTGCACAACGAGTTCCCTTTGCAGCAGCAAACCAAAAAAGATCTACAATGCCAGATATAGAAATAGAATGTTCCAGCCGCTATGATATATTGGCATTAACTAAGTTGGGTCGGCTGGGAATGTGAGAACGAAAACCTTGAAATATTGTAGATCTTCTGTCTACAGTTGTCTAAGGAACTGGTGGGTTTATTTGAAGCACAAGAATTTTTATCTTGACTATGAAATGCAAACGCGAATAATCTGTTTTCATTATTTAGCAAATCTAGCAAGCTGCTTTGTTGCTTCAATCATCTTTTTCATATCCTTGCCTATGGAAGAAAACATATGACCAAAGATTATATGATCCGTACCCATTGCCTTAATTTTCTCGATGTCACCTCCAATTTGTTCAAGAGTACCTGTCATCGGTGTTCTTGTTTGATTGGAGGAAGGAGGAGATTCTCGTATATTTGGATATGAACCAATATAGATACTAATCTTCGAAGGGTCCTTGTCGGCCTTTCTTGCGCCTTCCCTCAAACCATTTATCAACTGGTCCAACTGTTCTAACGGACCAAAACCAGCAACTCCTATCCATCCGTTTGCATAGTTTACTATCCGCGAAAATGTCTTTGGACTGAATCCGCCTAGTAATATCGGGGGATGGGGTTTTTGTATAGGTTTAGGTCCTATCTTCGAGGCAGGTATATTGTAAAACTGACCTTTAAATTCTACAATATCATCTGTCCATATTTTTTTTAATGTCTGAATATATTCATCAGCCCTAGTCCCTCTTTCTTTGTAAGGGATGCCCGAGACTTCGTATTCATCTTTTGACCAACCTATGCCTAATCCAGCAATAGCTCTTCCATCTGAGAGAACATCAAGTGTAGTAAATCTTCTTGCTAACACAATAGGGTTTTGAAAGAACATATCAATTACCGATGTTCCTAGAGAAATTCGTTCTGTAACGCCTGCAACATATGTCAGCGTCGTTAAAGGATCAAGTACGTTGTGATACTCGATAGGAAGTGAACCATCAGGAGTAACCACATACGGCGTCTGTGGTTTAAGCGGCCACAGCAGACGATCTAATACCCAAACAGAATTTATGCCTTCCTTTTCCGCCTCCTTCGCAATGTAAATAATATTTTCTCTTGTAGCATGCTCACCTACTTGTGGTAAGAATATTCCGACCTTCATATATGCAGTCTATACTCTTTTTCTATTAAACATTATAACAGCAACTGATGTCCAAAAAAGTTTCTATAAGTGACGTAAATAGGGGATAGATATCTATCCGACTAATATGTCATTGCAAATTAATCTGTTTCTTGATTGACTCTTGAAATTCCCTGTCTGACATATTTCTTCTTGATTCTAACGCCATGGCAGCGTCTTTACCTACTACATATCTGAAAACAGGATTGTCCGCAGTAACTGCTTGTAAAATAACTTTTGCAACTTCGGATGGATGCATTAGGTTTTGTGACCATTGTTTGAAATATTCTGAGATACTACTCTGCATTGATCTATACGGTGAGTTGAGAGGATCTGACGTATTTGAAGCCATCTTCAAATTCTTCAAAAAGTTCGAACCAACACCTCCAGGTTCTATAACTATGATTTTGATTCCAAGTGGTTCCAGTTCATTCTGCATAGATTCGGACAGACCTTCTAAAGCAAATTTAGTTGCATGGTATGGTGAGTTTAGTGGAAAAGTTATTCTTCAGTTGATTAGTTACCATGGAGCAGGTGCTCCATCATAAAAAAAGCCTCCACTTGGACCATTATCAGGCAATGTTGCAGCCCATACTATTCCTTTTGCTCCTTCTTCTACTGGGCGTCCCCCATGACCACCCATATCTGTAGCTACCCATCCTGGATCAACAGAATTTACCAATATTCCTGTCACATAAAGATCAGCTGCTATAATACGACTGAGTGCATTTAGCGCGGCTTTAGAGACGCTATAGGCTGGTGTTCCCCTACCCATGTAATGAAGAGAGCCTGCTCCACTTGACACATTTACGATGCGTCCATATTTGTTTCTCTTCATTAGAGGAATACACACTTGAGATAGTTTCCATGGCCCAAACAGATT
>JAATVT010000086.1 GCA_014523685.1 Nitrososphaerales archaeon TH5893 | reverse complement strand
GTGCGTTTTCGTATGTCTCTACCCGTATCTATTTTGGCCAGGTTTTCCTCTATAGTCTCTACTGAGAACATTGAAATTTCTCTTAGAGCATTTTTGACGGTTGTCTCACCTTTACTTAATCTAGTGAGAATATCTGTGAGGTTCAATTTAGTTTAGTAAGAATTCTCATTATTGATTATCAACCTTAATTTAGTCCTATTGATTCAATTGCTCCCTTAACGTCAAGGACCCCTTTATTAAATATTTTTTTTTCATAGTCATTCAGTCTTAGCTCAATGATTTTATCCAAACCATTTGATCCTATAACTGCTGGAACTCCAATGCACAAATTATGTGCTCCATATTCTCCATCCAAGAAGGTAGAGACAGGGATAACTGATTTCTTATCTCTGATTATTGCCTCGGCAATGGTAGCTATTGCATTTCCGGGGGCATGAGTGGTTGCACCTTTGGCGGATATGACCTGAGCAGCCACATTCCTAGTTTTTTCAAAGATTTCGCTTGTTTGCCCATCTGACAAAAATTCCTGGAGTGGAATCCCAGCTATTGAAGAGAATCGAATTAATGGTAACATATTCTCTCCGTGCTCACCTATAACCATTGCATGGATGGACCCCCTCGAAATTTCAAGAGCCTCAGAAATAAAATTCTTGAAACGTGATAGATCCAGCATACCACCCATACCCATAACCATATTCCTTCTAAACCCAGTTTGTTTTAACGCAACAAATGTCATAGGATCCAAGGGATTCGTTACAACTATGAGTTTACATTCATCAGCATATTCTCGTATCTGTTGTGCTACCTCTCCTACAATTCCCGAGTTAGTTTTCAACAAGTCCATACGAGTCATTCCAGGTTTTCTACCAATCCCCGCGACTAGAACAACAATATCAGATCCTTGCATGTCATGATAGTCATTGCTTCCTTGGACGTAACAATCTATGCCCCTCTCTGATAGCTGATGGTTTATATCCATAGCTTCTCCCTGAGGTAAACCTTGCACAATATCAAGAAGAAGCACGTCATCTAATTCCCTAAGTCCACAGTTTAAAGCTGCAGATGCTCCGACCTTCCCCGATCCTATAATAGTAATAGTCATTCAGAAAGTCACCCCAGAATTTACCTTATAAGTCTTACAAATCCTATGCGTGCAAAAAATGTCTGTTATGGGTGGTTTCGCAGTTATTTGGGAGACAATTACTTTCATGTGGAGAATAATTCTCGGCAACTAATCCTATTATCCTTAAATTCCTGTCGCTAGGTTTTGTATAAATAAGAATACCTCACTATCACTTCAATGGGAAAAATTGCTGTCATCGATTGCCAGATTAGCGGAATTTCAGGGGATATGTTGCTTAGCAGCCTAGTAGACGCTGGGGCAAATAAGAATCGAGTTACTACGGCAATTTTTGAATGCCAGAATTTTCTTAGAGGATGTTCCATCTCCAAGGTGACCTTCGCTAGGAAGCTAGTTTCTGGGTTCAAAGCTACCCAGCTTGCGCTAATTTATCATGACGGAACCTCCGTCAGGAGAGGATCGGAAATCTATACCTCACTTTCTCGATGCTGCGAGCATATCGGATTGAGTGCTAGGGCAAAGGTGTTTGCGCTAGAGTCAATGAAAAAAATCATAAGGGCAGAATCTAGAGTTCACGGAGAGCGTTTCAATAATGTTTACTTACATGAAGCTTCAAGCATTGATACCTTCGCTGACTTGATCGGATGTGCAGTAGCCCTGGAGGACTTAGATCTCTTCAATTCTAAAATCTATTCCACAAGGATTGCAGTGGGTTCCGGACAATTTAGCTTTTCTCACGGCCCTGTTCCTAACCCAGGGAACGCTATTATCGAGATATTTAAGGGATTACCATTTAGTCTGCTCGGAACTAATATAGAAGAAGAATTAACTACCCCCACCGGGGCAGCGTTGTTAGTTACATTATGTAATCATGGACTAGACTACTATCCTGCTATTAGGCCTGAGAAAGTTGGATATGGAGCAGGACATAAATGTTTCAAGAATGTACCCAATATTTTGAGACTCCTTATAGGCAGATCACCGATCTCCGGTGACGTTACAACAAATACTGTTTTCATAGTTGAAACTAATATTGATGACCTCTCTGGTGAAATTATTGGGAACATGATTGAACAATTGGACAAAGCTGGTGCCCTTGATATCTCGGTCGTTCAAGCACTATCAAAGAAAAATAGACCAACTTTCCTTGTCAAGATTATTTCTGATGCTAAGGATTTAGACAACATTTTGGAAATTCTTTTCGCAGAATCAGGTACGTTGGGAGCACGAGTCCAAGAAGTAAGTCGGGTGGTCATTCCAAGAAATATTATTACTACCTCTATGTCGATAAATGGTAGGTTCTTCAACATACGGGTAAAAATAGCGAGAGACCTAAGAGGAGTCATAATTAACATCAAGCCAGAGTTTGAAGATATAAGGAATATATCTCGGATCACAGGTTTGCCAACAAAGAGAATATTGGATTTGGTAAGGTCAGAAACAATTCAACGATTTGGAGAAATGTAAATTGTGTTCAGAGGAAAAGAATCTGTTCAATATTGTAGAATGGTTCATGAACAACACGAAACCTGTCATTATC
Organism: Nitrososphaerales archaeon TH5893; assembly: GCA_014523685.1. GTDB lineage: Archaea > Thermoproteota > Nitrososphaeria > Nitrososphaerales > Nitrososphaeraceae > TH5893. The sequence continues at coordinate 7,275 of JAATVT010000086.1, read as the reverse complement.
GCATTTTCTGGAGGTGTAGACAGTGCAGTGGTTGCATTCGCTGCAAAAAAGGCTCTCGACAATGATGCAATTGCCATAACTGCTAATTATGACACACTATCAAATGACGAATTAGCTTCAGCCAAGAACATTGCCAAGGAACTAAAAATCACGCACAAAATTATTGGTTATAATGAGCTGGCTAATCCTCAATTTATAAAGAACAATGCCTCAAGGTGTTATCATTGTCGGGCGGAGCTGGCATCTCATCTATTAGAGGAAGCGAGAAAATTAGGTGCTGGTTTGATAGTGGACGGAACACAAATGGATGATCTATCCGATATCAGACCAGGTATTAGAGCATTGAAAGAAAATGGAATAAGAAGTCCTCTAGTTGAATGCGGTGTCAATAAAGATCAAGTTCGAGCAATAGCACGATACTCTGGCCTCTCTGTCCACAATAGACCCTCGAACGCCTGTCTCGCCTCAAGAATTCCAACAGGAATTACTATTACATACGACAAGTTAAGGAGGATCGAAAATGCTGAAACAATTGTTAAGGCACTTTTTTCTGTATCACAGGTTCGAGTGAGGGATTATGGCGAAATTGCAAGGATTGAAATCCCAAGTGAGGAATTAAGCAAATTGTTCGATATCGCTAAACTCCACGCCTTGGACCGACAAGTCAAAAAGCAAGGGTTCAGATTTGTAACCATTGACACTGGAGGATATAAGTCAGGTAACCTTTCCATATTTCCATCTTCTAAGGAAATGAGATGAGCAGACAAGAAGATTCAGGCTTTCGTAGAATCTACCTTGATAACGCAGCGTCTACCCCGATTATGGACGAAGCTTTCAAAGAGATGATTCCCTATTTGACTGCCTATTATGGTAACCCGTCCTCGCTTCATGCTCTCGGATACGAATCCAACAAGGGTATGAATATAGCAAGGAAGCGGGTATCTTCTATAATCGGAGCCAAGCCTTCTGAGATAATTTTTACTGGAAGTGGAACGGAAGCCGACAATATTGCAGTGAAAGGAGCAGCATATTATGCGCGAAAACAGAATTCCCGCAAAAACCATGTAGTCACAAGCGCAATTGAGCACGATGCCGTGATGGAATCATGCTTGGATCTCGAAAATAATGGGTTCGAGGTGTCGTATATGCCCGTAAATCGGGATGGACTGGTTGATAAGGAAAAGCTTGAGGAATCAATCTCTGAAAAGACGGCAGTAGTGAGCATAATGTTAGCAAATAATGAAATCGGAACTATACAGCCTATTCAAGAGCTAGTGAGAATTGTACGGCAAAGATCAGCGGATATCCTCTTTCATACCGATGCTGTCCAGGCGCTTGGTAAGATACGCATTAACTGTAATGAATTGGGAGTAGATCTGATGACCCTATCTTCCCACAAGATTAATGGACCAAAAGGGGTTGGCGGGCTTTATTTAAGAGAAGGTTCAAAAGTTATTTCTCTAACCTCAGGTGGAGGACAAGAAGGGTATTTGCGCTCAGGAACCGAAAACGTCCATGGAATTGTCGGTTTCGGTAAAGCCTGTGAAGTGTTAATGCAGAGGATTGACAGTATTAACAAAGAAGTCCGCAAATTACGAGATTACCTAGTAAAAAGAATAGTTAACGAGATACCCTTGGCTCGTTATAATGGGCCATGTGAGCCTAATTTCAGACTTCCAAATATCGCCCATTTTACATTCCTAGGGGTTAATGGTGAAGATTTGCTCATAAAGATTGACGAATATGGAGTAGCGGCCTCGACTGGCTCAGCTTGTTCCGTTAGAAAGCAAAAGGAATCACACGTCTTAAGAGCGATGGGCTTTGGTCTACCTGAGATTTCAGGTTCGCTTCGGTTGAGCCTAGGACCCTACAATACGAAAGATGAGATTGATCGGGGGATAGCGGTTTTGAAAGTAGCTGTTGCGGAGCTACGTGAGGTTTCCCCCTTAAAAAACACAAGTCATTGACAAGTTCGAACCGAAATTTTTATAATCTTTTTGTTCATGGTGATAAACTGTGTCGAATAAATCTGCCTCCTCGAGTATCGGAGTGGGAAGAGAGGCGCCAGATTTTGAACTGCCTGATGTTAATATGAATACCCATAAACTATCAGATTATAGAGGCAGAAAACTGGTGCTCGCGTTCTTTCCAGCCGCAGAATCTCCTATATGTACATTAGAGATGTGTAATTTCAGAGATTCTCTAAAAGAGCTTATGGAAATTGATGCACAAGTAATTGGTATTTCTGTGGATGGTCCATTTGCAAACAAGGCTTTCTCGCAGAACAGGCATCTGAATTTTCCTTTATTGAGTGACTATAAAAGAGAAACAATAAACAGATACGGAATTGAGATGAAGGACCTCGGGAACTTGAAAGATTATCGTGCAGCAAAACGATCGATCTTTATTGTCGGTAGCAACGGAATAATTCAATATGAATGGGTCTCCGACAATCCTTTGGTCGAACCGAATTATGAAGATATTAAATCAATGCTCAGAAAGGAAAAATAGAGTGGATTTAAGGATGAGGGACCATGTAGATATTCGATTCATCAGTTGAAGGGGAGTAATTGCTATTCTAAGCTAGCTATGACGTCATATCTAGCAACTGTCGCACCTTGATTCACTTTGATTAGCCTGATATTGCCGTCCTTATGGGCTTTTACCGCGACCTGCATTTTCATCGACTCTAAAATCACTATTGGGTCCCCTTTCTTAACTGGAGCACCTATTTGTGCGAGAATATTAACCACCCTGCCAGGAATCTGACTTTTTATGTCCTTGTCCCCGCCTTCTCCCCTTTCCTCGGGGGATAAAGATTTCTTAAGTATCTCTTGAAGCATCGGATGTTTCTTTATGGCAACAGGTTGGCCGTCGACCAATATTCTAGTCTCGTGGGTTTCGGACTGGACAATTTTCGCCCGATGGTATTTATTATCCATAATGAATTCTATCTCATTACTTGTGATTCGTAGTAGTGTAATTTCATGCGGTCTCTTGTCTATTATTATGGTTATAGTGGCTGCGCCAGATGTTTGAGCGACTTCAGCTTTTAGTAATTCTTTAATGGAACCAATTCTTAAATCCAAATCACGATCTCCTTTTACGGTCCAATGTGAGGCCTGTCCATCCCGAGGAGGACCTAGGGGAATATGAGTTCGCCTCCTTTAACTTTGAATCTTGATTGAATTCCGAGTGCATCAGGAAGGCTGCTACAGCTGCGTCCGCATTCTTCCTCGTCTCCTTTTCGGCAGCATCAATCATCTTCTGTATTAATCCATAACGCTCTAGATAATCCGTCGAAAGCCTTCCTTGTAAAAAATTCTGCTCGTCCAATATAGTTTTGAAAAGAGGGATGGTTGTACTAATGCCTTCAATTCTAAACTCCTTCAGAGCTTCCCTTTCCCTAACACGAGCTTCTTCGAAATCCCTTCCCCACGAGATAAGCTTTGCGATTAATGAATCATAGTATCCAGACACAGTGCAACCAGGATAAAGGTATGAATCAACTCTTATACCAGGACCATAAGGTAGGTTACAATCAGGCACAAGACCCACAGAAGGAGCAAATTCTAGAAACGGGTCTTCGGCATTAATTCTGCATTCTATTGCCGCTCCTTGCATCTTCAATTCCTCTTGCCTAAAATTAATTTCTTCACCTTGAGCAATTTGTATCTGGAGTTTTACTAGATCTAATCCAGTAACCAATTCAGTGACGGGATGTTCTACCTGCAGCCTTGAATTTATCTCAATAAAATAAAATTTTCCTTGTTTATCTCTCAAGAATTCAGCTGTCCCTGCGTTAAGGTAATTCACGGCCTGGGCAGCCCTAACCGCTATTTCGCCTACTTCTTCTCTAATTCTCGAGTCAACCACAGGGGACGGAGTAAATTCTACAAGCTTTTGATGTCTTCTTTGGATTGAACACTCTCTTTCAAATAGGTGTCTTCCATTTCCATGAGAATCGAGTAATAATTGAAATTCAATATGTCTGATATCTTCCAGGTTTTTCTCGATAAAGAGAGCTGATTTTCCGAACGCAGCTCTGGATTCCTCCGAGGCCATTTCGAATTCTTGTTTCAATTGTTTTTCATCGGAGGCCATTCTGATACCCCTACCCCCTCCTCCAAATGCTGATTTTAGCAACACTGGATATCCTGCCTCGGCCGAGATATTAATGGCCTCTTGGACGTTTTCTACAGTTCCATCACTTCCTGGTACGGTTGGGACCTTAGCATCTTTCATTATTACCTTGCACTTCATTTTGTCACCAGTGAGTTCCATTGCCTTGCTCGTCGGACCAATGAAAATAATATTTTCTTTTTCGCACCTTTCTGCAAAGCCTTCATTTTCGGATAGGAAACCGTATCCCGGGTGAATGGCATCCGCTCCCACCTTCTTCGCAGTTTCGATTATTTTATCTATGTTGAGGTAGCTCTCCGAAGGGGGGGCTGCACCAATATGGTAACATTCATCAGCGAACTTCACATGAAGTGAATTCTGGTCTTCGTCTGAGTAAACAGCAATCGATTTAATTGACATATGCCTGCAGGCGCGTATGATTCGTAACGCGATTTCGCCACGATTAGCTATTAATATTGCAGATATCTTTTTTGGGATTTCCAATCATCCCCTAAAGATTGATGTTCCCGTGCTTCTTGGGTGGCCTTGTCTCTCTCTTATTTATCAGACTTTCCAGGGCACGAATAATGAAAGGCCTGGTTTCCATAGGGTCTATAACCACATCTATGATACCCTTTTCAGCCGCTATATAGGGATTGGCGAACTTGTTTCTAAACTCTTTGGCAAGCTTTTTCTTTGTAGCCGAAGCATCAGGTGACTGCTTCAAATCTTTGCGATGTATAATTGTAATTGCTGCTTCGGGCCCCAAAACGGCTATCTCGGCGGTCGGCCATGCGTAATTAATATCGGACCTGAGATTCTTGCTTCCCATGGCAATATATGCTCCACCGTAAGCCTTTCCAACTATGCATGTTATTTTGGGTACCGTAGCCTCACAATAAGCATACAGGAGCTTACTCCCGTGTCTAATTATCCCATTGTGTTCCTGGTCTGCTCCCGGAAGATATCCCGGTGTGTCTACCAACGTAACAATTGGGATATTATAAGCATCGCAGAATCGTATGAATCTTGCCGCTTTGTTCGAAGAGTTAATGTCTAATGCGCCAGCGAGATATGACGGCTGATTAGCAACAATTCCGACAGACCTACCATTCATTCGTCCAAAACCTACTATAATATTCTCCGCGAATAGCTCATGGACCTCTAAAAATTCTCCTGTGTCCACAATAGAGCTTATTATTTTTTTCATGTCGTATTGTTGATAAGGATTCTCCGGGAGGATGTTTATCAGATTTGGTTCAATTCGATTTGGGTCATCAATACCTTCAACTAGGGGAGGCTCCTCTGTGTTATTTTGGGGTATGTACGACAACAATTTTTTAATTTCATCCATGCATTCAAATTCATTTTTGGCGATGAAATGGGCAACACCCGACTTTGATGCATGCGTTCGGGCCCCTCCTAACTCCTCAAAAGATACGTCTTGGCTTAGAACTTCCTTTACTACTTCGGGTCCCGTGACAAACATCTGACCAACGTTCTCCACCATGATAACGAAGTCTGTCATTGCGGGAGAGTAAACAGCACCCCCCGCGCATGGCCCTATGCTTGCAGTAATCTGAGGTATTGATCCTGAAGCAAGGGTGTTATGGTAAAATATATCGCCATACCCATCTAAGCTAAGCACACCTTCTTGTATTCTTGCACCGCCTGAATCGATTATGCCAATTAGAGGAGCTCCTACCTTCAAGGCTTGTTCCATTAATTTGACTACTTTTCTACCAGCCATTTCACCAAGCGAACCACCCAAAATTGTGAAATCATATACGTACGCGAATACGAGTCGTCCGCCGATACGTCCGAAACCTGTTATTACACCATCACCGTGATATTTTTGGCCTTCTGATTCCCCTCTATGAGTGACATATTTGTCAATCTCTACAAATGTCATAGGATCCATTAAAAGGTCAATTCGCTCCCTGGCGGTTAGCTTTCCTTTTGCATGCTGCGCAGCGATCTTCTCTTCCCCTCCGCCTGACTCGGACGCTCTCTTTAGGTCATATAATCTCTTAATTTTCTCCTCATGCATGACGGTGTAGATATTCCTAAAAGATAGATATATAAATTCACTAGAAAGGAAGGGGAATTATTTAGAAAGTTGTCGTAGAGGTTTAGTTTGTCATAACCCAGGTCGGATGATTTTCTATTCCCTGAGGCCGCTTCTTCCACCACGAGCTCTTCGGAAGTAGCCCATCCCCAAATTGTAGTTTTCGAAGAGAGACCGTAAGGTTTCTATCTCTTGTTCAATCTTTAGGATGTCCGCTGTGTTGCTGTGCTGGTTCTTTCTTAATTCTTCCAACTTTTCATACTTGTCATTGATTAGTTTTCCTATATTGCGCTCATATTCCGTGGCCAAATGATGATTCTAGGCCAGTTCTTTTAATATTCTTTACTACATTGACAAAATCCGAAAGAAACCTTTGTACGTAATCATAAGATATGGATTAGCGAGTCGTGTTTTGCGTGCATATAGGTATTTCTATTTAGCCATTATGTGAATCCATTCTAGGACCTAAGCTTACTTTCAATTAGTATAGCTCCAACAGTATCCTGGAAATGACACACATATTTTGTCTGAATTTATATATACCCCAGATCGAGAGATCTCATCTTTATTACAATGTAATCTGCCTCATGCCTATCTGGGATTACGTAGGTTGTTTAAGCGGGAGATTTCCTTCGTAGATTCCCACGGTTATGGTGAACTGTAGTCATTCTTTCATTTCCATTCTGCTCCAAGGCTTCTTAAATTTCAGGCTTGTCAATTCCTTCATCAGAGATTCAGCTACCTTAGACTCTAATCCTAATCCTTCGATAAACCTTGGGAGGCTGACCTCTTGACGAAGCAAAATATGGAAAAGATAGGTTAGATAGGTGGCACTCAATTTACTCACAGATGTGTTAGTCTTATCCGCTAAAATAACTAATAGTCCTCTTAACGCAAGGCGCCTAGAAATTATAGGAGCAGATACTTGCCAAGGCAAGCTGTACTGGCTATATTTTATCTTCTGCCCAGATAGTGTGTAGAATAGGGCATATGATAATATATTATGTAAGTACTTCATCAGAGCCCAGTGTCTATTTTTGAATGCCCTACCAACTATTAGATCACATTTCGATATTACATTTAGT
>JAATVT010000085.1 GCA_014523685.1 Nitrososphaerales archaeon TH5893 | reverse complement strand
GATGCTGGCTACAAGATCGTTGCTCACATGATGCCTGGTCTGCCTAGTTCATCACCTAGTAGAGATATAGATGACTTTTACAAGCTGTACAATGATCCTGCCTTTAAACCTGATATGCTGAAGATTTATCCAACGCTCGTTTTGAAAAATACTGGACTATATAGCTTGTATAAGCGCGGGAAATACAATGCTTATTCCGATGATGACTATATAAAAATCCTTGTGGAGGTGAAGAAAGCAGTTCCATCATGGATACGAATCATGCGTGTGCAAAGAGAAATCGAAGACAAGGACATTGTTGCTGGACCAAGAAAGGGAAATCTACGACAATCAGCACTCCAGAAATTGAAGGAACTTGGACTAAGATGTTGTTGTATCAGATGCAGAGAATTTGGTCTCCAAAGACGCATGATGCTTCAAGAAAATGAGATTCGCATGACTAGAATGGACTATGTCGCGGCAGGTGGAAAGGAGGTATTCCTGTCGTTTGAAAGCGAAGATAGATTTACTCTATTGGGGTTTTTGAGGCTACGAGATCCGGGCTTTCCACATAGGCCGGAAATTAAAGCACACAACAATATGGCATTTGGAAATTCTGCTATAATAAGAGAATTACATGTTTATGGTGTTTCTGTGGATATTGGATGCATTCCAGGAACTGATTCTTATCAACATAAGGGCTATGGAATAAAGCTAATGCAGGAGGCGGAGCGGATTGTAAGGGATGAATTTGGCTTAAGAAGTATTTCCGTTCTAAGTGCCGTTGGTACAAGAGATTACTACAGAAAAATTGGATACTCTAGAAACGGTCCATATATGACCAAGTTCTTGTGATGAAATTTGCCGGGCCCAGATAATGAAATAGTTGGCAAGGGCACTTGGATGGATAAGATTGCTGATTCCATTATCAGTCGTGAAAGGAACCTGGGTAGACCGTTGGGACTAATAAAAGTTGAGAGCGGTCTAGGGGCCTCTGGTATTCCACACATCGGAAGTATGGCTGATGCGGTTAGGTCCTATGGTATTTCGTTGGCTTTAAGGAATTTAGGATACGAATCAGAGTTAATTACATATTCCGACGACATGGATGGGTTAAGGAAGATTCCTGGCGGTTTTCCGGCTTGGTTAAAGGATTACATCGCTAGACCTGTGTCAACGATTCCAGATCCAAGAGGAACATGTCATAGATCATATGGTGATCATATGACTGATTCTCTACTAAGTGGACTAGATGCCATTGGAGTCAAGTACATTTTCCAAAGCGCAACAGACGCGTACAGAAGAGGAGCGTTCATAGACCAAATTGACAAGATACTCAAGCGTTCTAGATTGCTAGGACAGAAAATAGTAAAACTCGTTGGGCAGGAAAAATTCATTGAAACCCTTCCTTACTTTCCAATCTGCGAATCATGTGGTAGGTTATATGTCGCACGGGCTGAGAAGTATCATGATGAAACGAAAAGTGTATCTTATAGTTGCATCGGTTCTAAAATAGGGAAAGGCTTTATTCCAGGCTGTGGTCACACTGGTGAAGCAGATATTGTCAAAGGACAGGGAAAGCTAGCATGGAAGGTTGAATTTGCTGCAAGGTGGGTAGCTTTGGATATTAGGTTTGAAGCTTTTGGAAAAGACATAATGGATTCGGTGCGTGTAAACGACTGGGTTTCAAATGAAATTCTTTCCTATCCTCATCCTTTTCATGTCAAATATGAACTATTTCTAGATCGCACAGGAAAGAAGATAAGCAAGTCTACTGGAAACGTCATTACACCCCAGAATTGGTTGCGATACGGAACACCGGAATCACTCATGTTACTCTTCTTTAGACGGATAGTGGGAACGCGTGTTATTGGACTACAGGAAATTCCTTTATTAATGAATGAATACGACATGTATGAAGACATTTACTTTGGCAAGATCTCGGAAAGAAATAGCGCTAAACGTATGAAGATAAATGGCATTTATGAATATGTGAATCATCTTAAGCCCCCAAAATTTCCTGAAGATCATATTTCTTTCGAGTTTCTAGTCCAGCAAGGATCTCTGTTCCCATTGGAAGAACGAGAGGAAAAAGTATTCCAGCGTCTCGCAAGGTATCACATGGTAAGAAAAAAGACTGACGGTCTAGTAAGAAAAATTAGCCTTGCTTCCAATTGGATTGAAGACAAAATAACTAATGGGAACCAGCTATTGGACATATCTCTAAGTGCAAATGAAAAAAATGCTTTAAGCGAGCTGATAGATACACTGCGATCTTATATTGGCAGTGAAGGGGGACAGAACACTCCACTACTAATTCAAACAAAGCTCTTCGAAATTGCGAGAAATAATGGGGTTCAACCGAAGGATTTTTTCAGATTGATATACAAACTTATCTTGCGTACTGATAGGGGTCCAAGGTTGGGCAATTATGTGGTAGATTTGGGGATTCAAAGGACTCGTGAGATCTTGACTGAACACTTAAGGCACAAATAATTTATCAATATTCTAGCCAATCAATACACCCTTGAGGGTATATAGGTACCTTCAGCCCTATGTCAGCTAGAGTGCATTTGTGAACACTGAGAGGTTCTAAAGATTACGTGTGATAGTTTTTATCTAGTTTC
>JAATVT010000084.1 GCA_014523685.1 Nitrososphaerales archaeon TH5893 | reverse complement strand
TGTAAATGTTCTTGAACCAAGAGAAGGAATTGGTGGACATTGTTTGCCAAAGGATACTAAGATGTTTCTGAATTCATCTAAATCTATAAAGAGTAAGATTATTGAAGCAGCTATACAGGTAGATTCAGAGTACAGGAAATACACAGGCAAGAGTCAAGAGGATAATCAGTCCTATTCTGACACGACTGACACAATAGTTGAGCCAGAACTAGAGATTTCACCCTGATTGTCTAACCTGTCGTAATAGGGAAATGTCTTTATCCTTCCTATGGAATATGGTAGACGTACGTCTTAATTTTCCTAGATGTAGAAATTTTTGAGTGCTACGATGCAGACTATTGCCATTTCGTTAGAGACCGTTAACGGATTCTTCAGACCTAACTATCCATGAAGGAGTCTATGTGGGCCAAATCTGAATCCCTCAGTTATTAGATTCAGTAATCCTATAGATTTGAAATGCAGTTACATATAGTAGTGAGTGAGCTGTCTCTCTTTAACACATTCTTATAAGAAAAAATGGGCTGGTAGTTCAGTATGGTATGAACGTTCGATTCGCAATCGAAAGGTCGCGGGTTCAAATCCCGCCCAGTCCACTCATTATGCCCTGGGAGAAACTTTCAAAGGTTTCATAAGGAATAGGCATTTTAACCTTATCCGATTCGCTATCGAAACAGCATCTAATCACTAGTAATATGATTGATTACAATCACATCCAGAGAGATCTATTCATACAATATTCATACGCATGCATATTTGAATCGAGCCCGAGCGCAATTGCAACCTTTTATTCTTAATACCGGTCTTGCTATTTAAATGAAAAATATTTCTGCAGAAGGAGTTAAAATAGTCCAAGTTTTTTGACTTTGGTCTGTAAAACGAAAATATAGTAACTTTCTAGTTTTGCAATTTAATGCAGTATAAAAGTTCGTACAAATGACCATCGATCATTTCTGTTTCACAAATATTAGATATAGTAGTATGAGAGTCATCTACAATTGATAAGCTTATGAAAGGGGAGTATATTTACATAAGTGAGTTCCCCTAATTAGCGTCATGAAAAAAGACTACAGCGAAGTGAAGGACAGTGCGTTCAGGTCGAATCACTTACTTGAGGAAATGAATGCTGTACAAGTTAGAAAAAATATTAATAAAAAATCTGTAGCAGTAATTGTCCTTGGTGCATGTGAAAACCATGGGGATCATATGCCGTTTGGTTCTGATTTCATTTTTCCTATGGAGCTGGCAAAAAGAATAGCTAAAAAATCGGAGAAAAAAAATATCATTATTCTTCCGGCTATTCCATATGGGGTCAGTTTACATCATAACGAATTTCAAATGACAATGAGTCTAGAACCCCGCACTCTTGAATTGGTTATACAAGATCTCGTTGAAAGCGTTATCAGAAACGGCATAAGGAGAATACTTGTAATTAATGGACATGATGGAAATATAGCGCCAATTGAATCCGCAGCAAGAACTTGCAAGGATAGACATCCAGATACGGTGATTGCTTGTCTCGAGGCATGGTGGGTTTCAGTAGGAGAGATTACGCATGGGATATTTGAGGTATGGGGTGGTCTTGGTCATGGCGGAGAAGCTGAAACATCTACAATGTTAGCCGTAAGACCAGATTTGGTAAATATGGAGTTTGCACCAAAAGAGGTAATTCCAAAATTGCCGAGTGACAAAATCAGAATATATTGGAAGTTCAATGAGTTAACGGATACTGGTGCGACAGGCGCTGCAAAGAAAGCAACTGCCCAAAAAGGAGAGGCGGCAATAAGAGCTCTTGAAAAAATATTGATTTCGTTCATAAGTGACATGGATAAAAATGATTGGAGATATGGGTTATCGTCGAAGTAAAAAAATTAGGATCAGAGCATAAGTATCAGATGATAATTACACGATCCTTCTTTGAAGCCAGTGGAGATAAATTTAAACTTCTTTCGATTTTAGATGGTTTGTGTATTTCATTTTTTAACTGCCTTCAAATGGGTGGAAAAATATATTGGATTGATTGGTTTCGCCTAAATCGTCCTAGGAGCATTTGTCAGATATGTGACCATATGCTGCCGGTCCATGCAGAGCATAACTCACAAGCAGATTCCGCTTCGCGACTCATGTTAACTATCTCCTACCAGCTTGCGATTATTAGATAATTATTTTATAAACCCTTCTAGTACAATATTTGCCCCTATAACTTTACCCGTACCCTAAAATGGCAGGAATAGTCACTTTGAAATATATCGGAGACGCCACTTATTCTTTGAACAATATCCGTGCTCCTAAAAATAATAGTTGCGATATTCAGTCATGTTATCACCAATGTGGAAGTTGTGGCATGATATATGTTTGTAATGAAAACGATCAAAAGATTTGTAGCAAGCCTTTCTATGACTTTAGAAAATGTTCCTTATGTGTTAATAGAAATCACTAGTTATTCTATTTTATCAAAACATCCCGATAGATTCACAGTCTGCCTTTTAATTGCTCTTCTCTAGTTATCCTGACTGGAAGGATTTTTCCTGATCGAGTCTTATATGCGGGCTTTCCTATACCTACCACAATCATTGTATTTTTATCCTTAGCATGAGGAGAAAAGAATTCTGTTACTGCGTCATCAAAAAAGGTTGAGCCAGAAGCGCCTATCCCTTGAGCGTAAGCAGCCAGGTATATCTTTCCTGCGATGATTCCCGCTTCGAACTGGGACGCTCTATAGCCTCTATTGCCGAGCGCCTCAAGCACTTTTTGTAAATTAGTCATTAGGAATAGTACGGCACTTGCCTGACTGAAAAGAGATTGACCCAAGCAGAGATATCCGGACATTTCTCTCGAAACTTTCAATTTAAGTAGATCGAGAGTGTTCAGTTTACGATTGAAAAAGTACCCTCCCGCCGGTACGCCTTCTACATCGTTACATATCAGATATATATCGATTAAAGAAGAGCCCTCCTTCCTAAAAAAATCGAGCGGTATACCCCGGTTTGAACTAGTAAGTATGGTTGAGAGGATTGAAAAGGGGATAGATGCATTTGCAAATCTTCGGGTCGAACCCCTCTTAAGTACAACTTCGGCTAGACTTAGAATATTATTAGGCAGCTTGTCATGTTGTAGTGGCGACATAGGTATTCTATTAAGTACTCCGGAATTTTCAGACGACTCATAATGAACATTTATTTGGGCTTCGGATAGTTTCCCATTAGATTTGACACCATTAACCCATTCCCTGCTCTCCCCCTCGCTAAACAGCGATGATGCTTCATGTATGGTCCAAATTTCAGGATAACTAGTTTCGCTCTCAGACAATGGACGGATCCTAGGAATGGAGGCTTCTTGAAATTCCTTTTCCATAGTTTCCTTTTTCTTTTTCAGAAATGATAGATCTTCAGGAGGATGTTGGTCTTTTCTCTTACCACTCACGTTTCCAATTGCAACTGTAGCCTCTTTATGTGATTCAAGACACAAGAGACGATCTACCTTTTCATCTATGAATCCCATGTTTAGATCAGTTTTAAGACCAATAGCTAGTGTAGTAGCAAGAAAATTGGCAACAATTACTCCTGAATCCCAGAACCAATGGCGATAAGAACGTGCTTGATACTTCCAGGCATTACGCCATGCAAGAGAGGTAAATATTAGGTTGACCGGCGAGGTTAATGTCTTAGCTGGTTCCGCCATGGCCGCGGCCAGATAATGTCTGTAGTCACCCTTTCTTATTTGTGTAAGACTAAATTCTGCTGGATTAAAATGATAAACCCCTGCCTCTAAATCAGGAGCTATTTTTGTGCAGACAACGTACAATTCAATAGGATAAAGTGCACCAGTTGCTGACGCAGCTCGCATATAATAGGTTACAGAATTGCTTCGGACTGCTCTAGTAATGCCAGCTGAGAAGAACAATATCTCGGCTAGGTCTCCGATGCCTAGTTCTTCACTAGAATGCGGATAAGTGACACCATTGTCTCTAGTATCTAATTT
>JAATVT010000006.1 GCA_014523685.1 Nitrososphaerales archaeon TH5893 | reverse complement strand
CTACAGATTCACATGGTATTGTGATAGGAGAAAATGATATTCCTATTGCAATATTGGATATTCCAAGGGAAGCATCAATTACTTCCTTAAGACAACAATATCTACCACAATTCTTTGAAGCCCTAATGAGACATGGATTCAAGTTTACAAACTATGAAGAGAAATAATCTTTAAGATGAATATCCCAAGACTAAGATATGTTAGACAGTAACACCAGGGGAAAACTTGAAAAGCTTATTGATGAGGCTGTAATCAAACTCCCCGCACTGTTATTCGTGGCACGAGCGAATAAGTCAGCCTGGCATATTCAGAATGAGACAGATTATGTAATAGGTGTAGCCCACGGGAGGATTATGACGGCATTTCTGTCCGATTTTGTCTATCGCTACAGAAGAGAACCGAGCTTAGATGAGATGACTGAAGCGAGTAATGTTATATTTAAAAGGAGCGCGGAACTAAAGAAAGCCGCATTTGAGAGTGGATAATGAAAGATGATCCCGTGAATAGGCAAGTGATGAAGTATATCATGCCATATCATACTACATCATACCACATCTCCCGGCTAGAGGGATGCGTTGCCCTCCCGGTCATTGCCAGTTAGATAGAAGCTGGATATAATTGAAGGGAGCCGCAGGAGACTCAACTGATGACCAATCAATAACAAACCACGTTAGTTAGAGACTGTGATAAAAGATGTTTTCAACAGACTGGCCGATGTCAGAAAGTCTGAAAAGGCTAAGGAGCTTTTCATATTTTTCATGTTTTCATTACATTACCGTAATAGCATGCCAGACTATTTGTCTAAGGAAACCGTTCACTCTACGGCTAGGCCTCCAGTAGAGCAAAGACCCATGTATTGGTAGTGGCAGATATAGAAAGGAGATGACATCACCTTGAACCGCCAATACTCACTATGTAAGTATTATCCGCAGGGCGGATGCTGTATTCACAGCCAGTAATCATACTTGCTATATGAAGATTTGTCCTCAGATGTTCTGTCACTCTTCCTACTCTATACCGGGATATTCTGTTCATTAAGCTTAACGGTACTACAAGCATATCTGCAAGTAAAAAATCAACAGGTACATTAGCTCTGTAACTTTCCAAGAATTTCTCTGCCGCTTCTGATCCTACCTTTTCGGCAGATTTTCCAAGTTCTCCTAATGAATCACCACCTATGTAAGGTCCAAACTCTGATTCGGAATAGACTAGAACTGAAGAACCTGGGGATGACGAGGTTTCGAATGATGATGAATAGTTATTGCATTGCACCCCGTTTTTTTCCAACCTTAAAAGAGCCGATGAAATCTGACGTTCTCCAATATGCGCTGGAAGATGGGAGCACACGCTCGCGATCTTGGGTGCTAGTTGCCTTGTAGTAAGAAGTTCTATTGAATTTGGCAACCTGCACGGGTAAATTTCTGCAACTATGATACCCTCACCCTTGGGGTAGTATCCTCTTCTCAATATCTGTAACCAAAACTTTATTCCAACACTTCGATATGCCTCGCCCACGACATAGCGCAAGTAATCAGTAGTGGGGGCCATCTTCGTATCAGTACCACCAATGATCTGTACTCTAACACTATTTCCGGAAAGAGACACTGCAGGAATCAGAGCGAGAAGAATCATAGGTATGCTACCTGCGCTCTGCACATCAATTTTCATATCTGCTCCTTCAAATTTATCGGGGCTTGGAATGAATCGTATCCAATCTGCACCGATCTTCAGATTGTCTACTTTCGCTTGAAACAAATCCACTATCGCTTTGAGTGCAGATAGATGCTGCCTCCTTAGTCCAGAAACCCCTCGATTCATCCGAATATTGATAATCTCAATAGGCTTTCTCATTACAGCTGAAAGAGAAATTGCGGTACGTACAATTTGACCTCCTCCTTCACCGTATGACCCATCAACCCTTAACAAATCACTTGCATACCTGTCCTATTCACACCAGTTCAGCAAAAACTACTCAACTTTTAGACTTATATTTATTCATGACGCTTTAGCAGTTCTAGAGATTCAAGAAATAACATTACGATCTGAATATCATAATTTGAATTATCAAGGTCAAAAAATTAAGAGATGCTTAACTTGCAATTTCTTGTGCTTATGTAAGAGGATTTCTAGCCGACCATGCAGTATAAGAAAAATATCAAATGAATTTACTTTTAAATTACTGTAACGAGCCCATCATAGCGTGCTGAATAGAGGACTGTTTATAGGAAGATTCCAACCTTTTCACTTGGGCCATCTTGCCACAATTAAGTTTGCCTTGAAGTCAGTAGAACAACTAGTCATTGTAGTAGGAAGTGCAGACAAGAGCCACGAACTGAGAAACCCATTTACAGCAGGGGAGCGTATTGAAATGATCAAATCTTCATTGGATACTGACAACGAAATCGAAATTTCGAGGATATT
>JAATVT010000083.1 GCA_014523685.1 Nitrososphaerales archaeon TH5893 | reverse complement strand
TTGGCATAATTTTGATTTCCTCCGACAAGCCGCCCCCAATGCTTACATACGTGAGGATCTACGATTCACTATGGACAATTCCATCTTCACTTCTGCAGGGATTTCTGCTGGAATTGACATGGCTTTGCATATCGTAAGCCACTTTTTTGGAACCAAGATAGGAGAGGCGACAGCCCGCCAAATGGAATATCCCTATCCTCAAAATAACCAACATAGTAGGAATACTCAAGGGTCTAGTCGAAGTTAAATAAGACTTTGAAATGATATTAAGTACAGTAAAGCCCAGCTGAGACACGAATTAAGACACGAGAAGTTTTTTTGAAAGTTGAGTACTTTATTGATTCTTAACATGTTTCTACTAATGTGTTGCAAATGTAACCTATCTCTATGTGTAAATTAGGTTGGAATTACCCAGGATCTCGGATACAATTAGTTATTTGCGATGGGCATTTTAGTCTTTACCTCATCTTCTTATTTGATCTTACAGTATTATTACTCTAATTCATCGACTATATCGATGAAGTTATTAACAACTTTGTCTGTAAAGCATTCCCGGTACTTATGAACCATCTGATTTACTAATTTTCTATCAATAATTCGATAAAGGTTATATTCACCAGAGTGAACTGCTACGATTCCATCTTGACACAATCTTTTCAGATGCCAGGATATGGTGGATGGAGCTTTTCTCAAATGTTCTACTATCTCGTTGAAAGTAGAGAAATCATGATCTAGCATAAACAGGATTATTTTTTTTTCTGAATGAACTCTAAGATGCGATATGACTTTTAGATCCTGGATTGGAATATCGATAGGATAGTATCTTGTCACATTGCTTTGTTTAAATTTGTTTATACATCTAATTTGCTCAAGTATATTCAAATGGTAAGTCAATACACCATTTGCAAAACCTGTCCGACGGGTAATCTCTCTGTATCGAATACCAGGACTCTGGTTTATAACTTTCAAGATATTGCTTTGGCTATCACTTAACTGATAACGGTGATATTGGTTGCATCCGAATTTTTCCAATAACCCTTGATTATCCGAGGTAGAACGTGTGTTTGGCAATATTATTTATTCACCTTTATTACTCCTACCCCAAATAAAGTCAGCATCACTAAGAGAATTAAATGTGGAAGCTCTATATCAATGAAGGGAATAGAAACCTCCTTTATATCCTCAGTGGCATAAAGAAGGTATATCAGTTCAATTATCGTCAATGAGAGAAATCCAAAAAACATAAACAATACTCTTGCACTACCGCTTCTTCTATATGCTGCTGCAGATATAGCTGTAAGAAAGACCGCTACGATGAGACTAACTATGTGCAAAGCAATGTGGTAAATCATGGATGGGTGGTTAATGTGTGGGAGAATTACTGGCACGCAAAGTACTGCTATGATAATTGAAGAGATTGCAATCAATAATTTTGATTTACTAGTTATTATCTTTTGTATAGAAGGCGTTATGGGTTGCATCTTCCAATACATCCATGTGGGGATTCCAAGTCATCGTACTATAAAAATAGAGTGGTACATACATCGAACCAATTCGATGCATGTACTAGATGACTTAAATAACACTTAATGATTTTTAGCCAAAATGCTCAACCCAAATCTAATCGTAACCACTACAATTGCTACAGTTGCGATACTTCTGCTTTCTTCATCATGTATTCTGCAGAACGTAGCATTCGCACATCAAAGACAGCTATTTACAATTGGAGATAAAGACTACCTCTTTGTTGTGGGATCGCTAGGCGAACCATTGTATATCGATCAAAAATCTGGAGTAGATTTTTCTGCTTTTTGGCCAGATCCTTCAGATCCTGTAGATTCGAGAGCTAACGGCTCTAAACCTATTGAGGGACTAGAAAACATGTTAAAAGTAGAGGTTGTAGCTGGAGATAAAAATAAGACATTTGATTTTGAACCAGCTTTTATGAATCCAGGCCACTACGAGGCACCATTCTTTCCGACAGTAGAAACCACATATAACTATACTTTGTTTGGAGTCATTAATGGTACCAATTTCAGGGCTACATGGACTTGCAGTCCTGCAGGGGGAGAAGGAACACTTATTTCCAATAATTCCACAGTTGAAATTTCTCCGAATGTTACAAGAAAATCAATGATGGGAAGCTTTGGATGTCCACAGCCGCTTTCAGAAGCTGGATTTCCTGAACCAATGATGTCAAACCAAGAAATTGTAAAGAAACTAGCAGAGATT
Source organism: Nitrososphaerales archaeon TH5893 (assembly GCA_014523685.1). Lineage (GTDB taxonomy): Archaea > Thermoproteota > Nitrososphaeria > Nitrososphaerales > Nitrososphaeraceae > TH5893. Next base: position 2,174 of record JAATVT010000083.1, on the reverse strand, counting down.
GGAAATGTTACTAAAGTACAATAGTAGAAGGATACAAAAATACAAAATGCACAACAAACAGCCCTGACTTCATTTCTTATCTATATTTATACGCATACTTATGAAAGGAGTATACAGAACTTTGAGTAGGTCATTGAACCATTTGCTAAAGAATTGAAGATAGAGATAAAAACATGCCTTAAAAGATCGTTACCCAAATTGTCTATTAATTCAAACAGAAACATATTCGTCATGGTAGTAGAATTAGCATTATTTTTTTACATTCCATATCAGTTATTATATTCCACAGCATATGCACAAATTGGATTAGAATCTTCTCCTTCTATGACTCCACAGACAGAGACCGTTACTTCGTACTATGATGCATTATTAAAAGTTCCATTAATAGTGTCTCAAGCAGCAATAGTTGGCATAGTATTGAATCATATAATACTTCGAAGAGTAATTCTAAATAAAATTATATCAAAATCTGGCAAAATTGATAGTACTGCTCCAAGTAAAAATACTAGATTTCTGTATCCTCTAAAGAGATTTTTCCTGATACTTCTAGCGTGTGGCATAGCTATGATTGTTTCAGCAACCTCACTATTTTTATTACAAGCATTTAGCCTATCTTCAGAGCTTGGCATAGATGTTGTCACGACTTTTAATATAATATCCTCCACTCCTATTGGACCAGTTTGGAATGTACGTGTAATCACATCGTTGGTAATTATCGTCTCCTCTTGTCTTTACTACATCCTAGAAAGAAAACGCCTAATGAAAAATGATGTAAATATTGTAAATGACAACAACTCTGTTCCACGAAGAGAGACAAGAGGAATTAGTGTTCTTCGGATCGTATTATTATATATCGTAATTATTTCAGGTGCAATAAGCATTTTTTCTAATAGTATAGTTAGTCACAATACAGCTCTGACCTTCTTTCCCTCGCTTGCTATTTCTGTAGATTGGCTTCATTTCATGGCAGTATCGATATGGCTTGGAGGACTATTCTATATCTCGACAGTACTTCTCACAACAATAAGACTAATAGTTAGTAAAAATAGGAACATAAGTGGATCTGTAAATGAGTCTTTGAAGGCCAGTATAATACGTACTACTTCTAGCATTCTTGCATTATTACTACCGTACTTTTCTCTAATAGCCACTTTATCTCTTGGAATAATTGGAATAACTGGTCTATATATGGCCTGGATTCATCTTCATGCAGCAGAAGCCATATTTACTAGTTTGTATGGCAATATCTTGGCTATCAAGCTATTGCTAGCACTACCAATGATTATTCTTGGCGCATATCATCAGATAAAACTCCATAGCAGTCTCATGAACGTTGCTAGTTTGAATAAAGGCGGACATGAGAGGCACGATGATAAAATAGGTGATCCTTCAATGAGGTTTAGCAAGACTATAAAGATAGAATCATTAATTGGCATTGCAGTTTTGTTTGCAGCTTCATTTCTTACGATTACCTCTCCTCCTTCCATTTCAATGCAGGGATCATTATCTACCAAAAGCTCACTGGGACTGGGAGAAGAAGGTCTACAAGACTACACACCTTCATTTGATTTATTTACTATTTTGGCAATTATTTTGGCAGCAGCAGTTTTGTCTGGTAGTATTGTATATTTTAAGAAAAGTAAACACATTATAGCGTTTATTTCAAAACAAATGTGATCGGTTATAGAAGCTTATGACTAGAAAATAGAATCAATAAGAGTAAGTTTAATGGAAATTAATCCCATTATTCGGTCGCTAGGTTTCTATAACGACTAGATCCTAAACGAGGTTTGTAAACTTTCTGCACTTACGGTAATATTTCCAGGATGTTCAAGATTATATATGAATATCTAAAAGTCAGCCTACAATTATAGCATATCTGTACCTTATTTTATTGTGATAATCCATCAGATACCTTTACTCTCTAACCAACTACCTATCTGAGTGAATGTCATTTTATGATAATCGTTTAGATGCATAAGTATGGAGATCATACTAAAACAATAATATTCTGGCCTTGAACAAAAACAACTAAGATGATTTTCGGGACTGCTTTGAATAGTGAAATTCTCTATCATTTCTAAAATGTCATATGGAATTAATTCTGCAGGGTTCATATTTTTTTCATTTTGATCTTTCTTTGACGCTGTTGCTATGTCATATCCTAAATATTT